>CAZRIQ010000165.1:0-5770 GCA_964600175.1 uncultured Melioribacter sp.
CCTGTCTTGGTATTTTTGGCCTATCTGTTTTTCAATCGGAAATGAAGATAAAAGAAATCGGGATACGGAAAGTTTTGGGTGCCACTGTCTCAGAAATTTCATTTCTTCTCACAAAAGATTTTACACGCTGGGTTCTAATTGCTAACGTACTTGCCTGGCCTGCGGCTTATTATTTTATGAATAATTGGCTTCAGGATTTTGCATATAGAATTGATATTAGTTGGTGGATGTTTATTCTAGCTGGCGGAATCGCTTTGGTGATTGCGCTTGCAACCATAAGTTTTCAGGCAATCAAAGCGGCAATTGCAAATCCCGTTGAGGCTCTTCGTTACGAATAGTAACGAAGATCGAAATCCCGACGCTTTTTGTCGGGATCGAAGTATTGCGGTACGAGTAGTATCATTGTGCTGAGATTTACATGTTTTTATCGGATTGATATCTTTCATTATTAATAAGTGGATTTGTTTTAAAAGGATTTTGGTGTAACAAATATTCGAAGTAATTGGAGAAAAAAATGATTAAAAATTATTTTTTGATTGCGGTAAGGAATATTAAAAAGCATAAAGCTTTTTCTTTTATCAACATTGCCGGTTTCTCAATAAGTCTTGCTGTGGTGATTGTTATTTCGCTCTATGCACAAATGGAATTTAGTACTAATAAATTTCATGAAAATTACGATAGAATTTACAAAATCGGTAATGGGCGAACCCCGGCGCCGATAGCCGATGTAGTCAAATTAAACGTTCCCGAAATCAAGCATGTTACACGGATTGATAATATTTTTTCTGAATCCGTTGCTATGAAATATGGGAATAATTTAATGATAGTAAAAAACTTGATTTATGCTGATCCGGATTTTTTCGATATTTTTTCTTTCCCGGCGGTCATGGGAAATTTGAAAACTGCGTTGAACGAACCTATGTCCTTAGTTCTAACTGAAAAAGAAGCTAAAAGAATTTTCGGAAAAGAAAATCCTATAAATAAAACTGTAAAAATAGATAACGAGTTTGACCTTACGGTTAAAGCCGTTGTGTATAATATACCTGAAAATTCTTCGATGCACTTCAGTGGAGTTATATCTTTTATAAGTCTCAAAAATATTTATAGCAAAAATAATGACCCGTTTAACTGGGGAAGACGAAATTATGAAACCTATTTTTTACTTCCCTCAAAATCTAATGTCGGTGCGCTTGAAAAAAAGATTGAAACGATATTAAGGAACAACATCCCTGAAGGTAGGGGAGACCTAAATACATCCATATATTCCTTCAAAGACATTTATTACAATTCGGAGTTATCGAATTTTAGTACTCATGGTAATATAGAAAAAAATTTTACTCTTGTATCTATTGCAGTCCTTATACTGCTTATTTCTGTTATCAATTATATTAATTTGTCCACCGCCAGGGTCTCTATTCGATACAAAGAAGTTGGGATCAGAAAAACATTAGGGGCAACAAGATCTATACTTATAAAACAATTCTTGAGTGAATCAATAATCTTAGGTGTTATTGCTATGATCTTCGCTGTTTTGATTGCTTCCGTATTCATTAGTATTTTTAACAACCATATGGATACTCAATTATCATTATTCCCTGCTTCCGTTTTTCAGATCAGCATAATTCTTTTAGCGAGTGCAATTATATTGGGAACCGTGGCGGGTTTATACCCTTCATTTTTTATATCATCATTCAAACCGTATACAATATTGAAAGGAAGAATGCTTGGCGGACAAGGAAAAACGTATTTAAGGAAGGGACTAATAATTTTTCAATTTTCCGTGACTGTTGTTCTTATTATTTCGGCTATTGTAATATATAGCCAGATGGAATTTGTTAAGAACAAGCCTCTTGGTTTTCAAAAGCAAAATATTATTTATTTTCGAACCAATAATGAAATTACATCTAAAGAAGATCTATTTAGAACTAAAATTCTCCAACAACCTGCAGTAGAAGATTTTGCTTATTCATCTGCAGTACCTGGAGAGATGAGTATGAGTTGGGGCCAGCCAATAAAATATCTGGGTAAGGAACTAGATGTTTGGTTTACGGCAGTACCCACTTCCAATGATTTTATGAGAATGATGGAAATGAAAATAGTAAATGGTAGAAATTTTTTCGAGGATGATAAGAACGATGAATATAATGTAATTGTAAATGAGTCATTTGTAAAAAAATACGGTTTAACTGATCCGCTCAGCGCCCAGGTAACAGCGTTTGGTAAAAATAAGGGATATGTTGTTGGAGTTGTAAAAGACTTTAATTTTCAGTCGCTGTATTCTCAGGTTGAACCTTTAGCTTTTTTAAACGCCGACTGGGGCGGTTACGGTTTAATCAAAATAGCTTCAACGAAATATGGTGATATTAAAAATGTGATTGAAAATTTAAAATCGGTTTGGAAGGAAATATCACCTGATTTTCCGATTGAATACTTTTTTCTTGATGAGGCTTTGAACAATCAGTATAAATCCGAAGAAAGATTTGAGGAATCATTTTTCTATTTCTCATTATTGGCAATTCTTATTGCTTGTCTAGGTTTATACGGTTTATCGGCTTTTACAACGGAACAGCGGACAAAAGAATTCGGTATCAGAAAAGTTCTCGGTGCCACATTAACCAACATTACGATGCTGGTATCAAAACAGTTTATAGCGCTGGTATTGATATCTAATGTGATAGCATGGCCAATTGCATATTATATTACAAAAAATTGGCTGCAAGATTTTGCGTACAGAATAAGTATTAGCTGGTGGATGTTCATTCTAGCCGGTGGATTCGCTTTGGTGATTGCGTTGGCAACAGTCGGTTTTCAGGCAATAAAAGCGGCAACTGCAAATCCTGTTGAGGCTCTTCGTTATGAGTAATAACGGAGACCGAAATCTCGACGTTTTTTGGTGGATTGAGAGTTTAAGATATAAATAATCGCTATGCGTAGTGCGCTTAGCGCAAAGCGAATAAGGAGGTATCATGTTTAAGAATTATTTGAAGACTGCGGTAAGAAATATATCAAGATATAAAGGAATTTCTGCGATTAATATCGGCGGTCTTGCCGTAGGAATGGCATGCGCAATATTAATTTTATTATTTGTTCAGAATGAACTTTCGTTCAACAAGTTTAATAAAAACGACGGTAGAATTTATAGAATGATTTTGGAACGCAGCACTAACGACAAAATCAGTTATGATGGGACAACTCCGCCGGCTTTGGCGCCTGCACTGAAAAATGATTTTCCGCAGAATGTTAAGGAAGCTGTCCGTTTTCTTAATATAGATAATCCTCTTCCGCTTGTCAGTTATAACGATAAACATTTTTACGAAAAACAGTTCTTTTTTGCCGACGCTGATGTGTTTGACGTATTTACGTTTCACCTGACGAAAGGCAATCCGAAAACAGCACTGCAAAAACCAAATTCAATTGTGCTTACAGAATCAAGTGCGCAAAAATATTTTGGTAATGAAAATCCGGTTGGCAAGACTTTGTCATTTAACAATTTCCTTGATCTTGAAGTTACCGGCGTTGTAGAAAATCCGCCGGCTAATTCAACGATCCAATTTGATTTTCTAACTTCCTTTTCAACTTTGAACGGTTGGCTCGGCAACGAGTTTGTGGAGAATTGGAATAACAATATGTGTCAGACTTATGTTCTTCTATCAAAAAACTCTTTACCGGAAAATATTGTTTCTAATTTCCCGGCATTTATAGGTAAATACATTAGCAAAACCTCTAACTTGAAAAATTTTGCGATGCAGCCGCTCGATAGAATCCATCTTTATTCGAATCAAGACTACCAGTTATCCGGCGGCGGGGACATACAATATGTCTATCTTCTTTCAGCCATAGCGCTTTTTGTTTTGATAATTGCATGTTTCAATTTTATTAGCTTAACCACTGCCCGGTCGGTCAAGCGCTCAAAAGAAGTGGGAGTGAAAAAAGTTTTGGGTGCTACTAAAGCGCAGCTTGTTAAACAGTTTTTTACTGAATCTTTATTTATGGTTGCAGTCGCTTTGTCGGCTGCAGTTATTTTAGTAGAAATTGCGATCCCATATTTCAATACAATCAGCGGGAAAAATTTAAGCGGAATCGATTTTCGAAATTGGAGCCTGATACTGTTGCCTGCCGTCATTGTTTTGTTAATAGGGTTGATATCGAACATATATCCTGCATTTGTTCTCTCATCCTTTAAGCCGGTTCAAACAATAAAGGGAAATACAAAAAACATTTCTGGTAAGGGATCTGTGAGAAAAATTTTAGTAGCCGTGCAATTTTCTTTAACGATAATTTTAATTATTTGCACATGGGTAGTCTATAACCAACTCGATTTTATAAAGAATAAAAAACTCGGTTTCGATAAAGATCAAGTATTGGTGGTTCCAATAAGAGACCAAAACTTGAGACAAAATCCCGAACCGCTGAAGGAGCAGTTAAAAAAATATCCCGGTGTTTTGCGGGTGGGTGCTGCAGCGCTTTTGCCCGGCGGTCCGGTTGGCAAAACCCGTTACATCGCAGAAGGGAATTCGGAGAGCGGGACAATGTCCATGTTGTGGGTCGATCCCGATTTTATTTCTACACTCAATATTAAATTAGCCGCCGGAAGAGGTTTTTCAAAAGATAATGTAACCGATGCGTCGGAAGCTTTTGTTATCAATGAAGAAGCGGTAAAGCAATTGGGGTGGAATAGTTCCTCAGATGCAATTGGAAAGACATTTGAATTAGCCGGGAGTAAAAAAGGTAAAATTATCGGAGTGGTAAAAGATTTCAACTTTACGTCGCTTCATGAAAAAATTGGACCCGTTGTTTTACACTTGTGGCCGTGGCTAAATTATGTTTTGATAAAAGTAAATCCTTCGCAGCTTGCCGGTGCCCTGGAAAATATAAAAGAAGTCTGGAATCAATTTGAACCGGGCAACCCGTTTTCATATACATTTCTTGATGATAATTTTAGTAAGTATTATCAATCGGAAACTCAATTCGGACAAGTCTCCGGTTTTTTCACTTTTCTTGCAATAATGATTGCATGCTTGGGTTTATTCAGCCTGTCGATGTTTACGGTAGAACAAAGAATAAAGGAATTCGGTATCCGCAAAGTTCTCGGTGCATCCGGTTTTTCAATTCTTGGTTTGCAGATACGAGAATTTGTAGGAATAGTTTTAATTGCGAATATATTTGCGCTGCCGCTTGGATTTTATTTCATGAACGTGTGGCTCCGCGATTTTGCGTATAGAATTGATATAAGCTGGTGGGTGCTCGTTTTATCCGGAGGAATTGCACTGCTGATTACATTGTTAACTGTAAGTTTTCAAGCGATCAAAGCCGCTATTGCAAATCCGGTAAACTCGATCAAATATGAATGAAATTAGTAAGTATATACATGGTTAAATATCAACAGATCGTGGGGGAGAAATGTTTAAAAACTATTTAAAAATTGCTTTCCGAAATCTATCGAAGAACAAAACTTATTCATTCGTTAACATTCTTGGACTTTCAGTAGGTATAGCCGTTACAATTTTTATCATGGTTTGGGTGGAGCATCAACTTAATTATGACGGTTTTCATAAGAACGGTAAACGTATTTATCAAGTATACCGCAGAGACAAAACTCAAAACCCTAGTGAAGGATCTGAAATAACGTCTGGGCTTGCAGCAAACGATTTGAAATCAGAGTTCCCCGAGATTGAAAATGCCGGTTATTTTAAGCACGGCAAAAAAAGAAGATTCTAATGTTGTAGTCGCTTTCTTAATAAATGAAACACATGTTACAATCAGAGGATTA
>CAZRIQ010000166.1:0-5759 GCA_964600175.1 uncultured Melioribacter sp.
TCTGTGCGTATCAGTATGATCTGTGTGCTATTTCCTTCAGTCACTAACCGCATCTACTTCTATTTCGATCAACAGTCTATCGTCTACAAGTTTGTTCACTTCCACCATTGTTGCAGCGGGTTTTATATCCTTAAAAAATTCATAATGAGCTTTACCTATTGCCGGCTGATCTTTGATATTTGTAACAAAGATTCTTGTTCTGACAACGTCCTTGAAATGTGCACCTGCTTTTTCCAATACCTTACCGATTTTCCAAAAGATAAATTTGGTTTGCTCGTATGCATTTCCTTCACCAACTACATTCCCGTTTTCATCGACGGCTGTAGTCCCAGCCACAAAAATTTGCTTTCCTACTTTTACGGCACGGGAATAACCGACAGTAGATTCCCATTTGGTTCCTGAAGAATAGTTTGTTCTTTGTGTCATTTATTCACCCAGTCTCTTTTCCAAATAATTTATAAACTTATTTTGTTCTACGGGAAATCTCCATTCGGGAAGCTTTTCCTGCATTGCATCAAATACTTTTTGCGCTTCTTTTTTATTACCGCTGTTAAGGTAATAATCTGCAAGCTTATAAAATAGATTTCTGAAATTGTTATACAACCGTATTATTGAACGCTCTATCCTCACATCGGGATTATTAAAACTTCTGAACCGGTAAACATCCATTAGGTTATGACCGAGTATTTCGGGATCGATTTTTTCGTTTTTATAGGGTACAAGTTTTGAAACTATTCCATCGCTTCTTAGGTAATCATTTAAACCCAACATGCTTGAAGGATCGACCGTAACACAAAAATAAACCGGTCTCTTCCATTTGTTCTTTTCTAGAAATGACATCATAACTTGATCTTGCGGCAGTAAGCCGGAGAATTTTCCAAATTGTCTCCCGGTGTATGTGGCTTTTAATGTGTCCATGGGATTTTTCTGTTTAGAGTCTGCTGGTGGTAAAACTATTTCCAATGGCTTGTCGAGTTTACTTGGTTCTAGGCCATTTTTCAAAATATCAGGATCAATATTAAAAGTGTTTTTACTTTCCATCAGTTGTTGAACGAAAAAGTCAGTATTGAGGAGACTTGCATTGGCAACAGTAATATCCGGTCGATACTCTTCAACGCTTTGAAGGTACCACAATGGGAAAGTGTCGTTATCCCCGTTTGTGAAAAGAACAGCATTTTTATCACAGCTGCTCAAAATGTTGTAAGCAAAATCTTCAGGGAAATAATATTTACTTTTGTCGCAGACATTCCAATTATTCACGATTATATTAACGGGAAGAATCAACAATCCGAGGGAGACAATTTTTAGATTCTTCAACAATGAACCGAGGTTTATTTTCTCCAGCAGTCGTGAAAATTGGACTAGTATAAAATACATCCCGATCCCGACCCAAAATAAAAATATCATGAAGGACGGAATAAATAATCTGTCAATTTCCCTGACCTGATCAAAACCTTCTCTTATATTGGAATAAACAACAAGTCCGAACGAGAATAATAAAAAGATGACGAAAATGACTGTCCAAATTTTTATTCTTTTAATTAAACTATAAACAAAACCGATGCACCCGAGCACAAAAGGAATTGCCGTTAGATAAATTATGCCGGAAATAAAACTGCTTCCATTCGTTCCGAGAAAATTCCATCCGAAATATCTTAAGTACATGAAGTTGACTTGATAATCCCAGAAAGGAGCTCTTCTGTCAAATATAATTGAGAGATTTTTTTCACCGAACCTGTCCATGTTTATCCATGCAATCAGGTCTTTGAAGTTTCGTATGTTATCCATATAAAACAGCGGGTGCTGGGGAGAGCGAATTAAAAGATAGAGATGAATAGACAAACCGATTGCTATAAGCAGAACCGTCCATCCCCAGAATTTTAGACTAAGCAAATTTTTACGAAGGGGGAAAATCAAAAGGATCAATAGGAAGGGGATATAAGGCATGTTCAGCCTGTGAGCGGCATAATCAATCGATAATAAAAAAACTATTACAAAAAATAATTTCCGCTTTTCATTTTCATCTCTGCTCAGCCATAGTTTCACCGT
This sequence comes from uncultured Melioribacter sp., assembly GCA_964600175.1. Taxonomy (GTDB): domain Bacteria; phylum Bacteroidota; class Ignavibacteria; order Ignavibacteriales; family Melioribacteraceae; genus Pyranulibacter. The sequence continues at coordinate 2,050 of CAZRIQ010000166.1, forward strand.
ACAAAAAATAATCATACTAGCAATCAGTAACCCGAGAGTATAAGTCCGTGTTACATATGATTCAATCCAAATACTGTAAAGAAAAGGAAGTGATAAAGCGGTGACGAAAGAAGATGCAATTACGACAGATTCTTTTGACTCATCGGAAAAACTGTTTAGGATGCGAACCATGGTAAAGTAAAAGAAAACCGATGCGAGACATGTAGAGAATATACTGACGAGTGTAATCGCTTTAATCGGTGTGAGGAAGAAAAATATAATGGAAAACAATTTCCCGATTAAGATGTAAAGAATTGAATCTCCCGGACCGGGTACGCTCAAATAATATGCGTGTGACGCGTGAATGCCGCTGTCCCACCAGCCGATCGACGGGTATGAAGTGAGCAAAGGGATAATTAAGGAGAATAGAAACAGTATCTTGGGGGCATACTTTTTAAGTGCCATGTTAATCTCCGTTATCGTTTATCTATGTTCTAATTACGTCGTATCTTTTTTGTCGGATTCTTCACTTAGTGAAAATATTTTTGAAGATCGCTATTTGCATCTGAAAATAATCTGTCTTTTTGCTCACTGATTTCCGGCAATTATTCGATGCAAAGATAACAAAACCGCGTTTGAATATGTCCCCGTAAATAAATCTTATGAAATTCTTATTTCGACAAGTTTTAATTAGCGCCGTCATTTCTTATTTTTGCTAATCATTTTGAAACAATCGGTCGAGTTCAATGAAATTAAGTCAGTATTATGTACCTACTCTCAAAGAAGTACCTACTGATGCGGTAATTCCGAGTCATGTGTTAATGATTAGAGCGGGATTGATTAGGATGGTCTCTGCAGGAATTTATTCTTTCCTGCCTATGGGCTACAAAGTAGTTAGAAAAATAATGGACATCATCAGAGAAGAAATGAACGCTATCGGCGGACAGGAATTTCATTTGCCGGCGTTAAACCCAAGAGAAATTTGGGAACAGACCGGGCGCGTTGAAGCTTTCGGCGATACACTTTTTCACATTAAGAACCGCGATTACGTTTTAGCGCCTACTCACGAAGAAATAATGGCGTTTCATGCAAAAGGTTCTTTAACTTCTTATAAGGACTTGCCGCAGATTTGGTATCAGATTCAAACTAAATTTAGAAATGAACCGAGACCGAGAAGCGGTGTGATTCGCGGACGTCAATTTATTATGAAAGATTCTTACACGTTCGATACATCTTTTGAAACGCTCGATAAAGGTTATGCACTTCATGATCAAGCATACCGGAAAATATTCGATAGATGCAGGCTGAAATATTTTGTTGTCGGTGCGTCGAGCGGTGCAATGGGCGGAAGCAAATCCGAAGAGTTTATGGTCAAGTCGGAAGCAGGCGAAGACACTGTTGCTTATTGTGAGAAATGCGGCTACGCAGCAAACGTCGAGGTTGCGCAGTCGGTATCGGAAGGCGTAAAGAGGAATGAGAAAAGTGAAGCTCTGAAGGAAATTCATACACCGAATGTAAAATCAATCGACGAGCTTTGTGAGTTTCTTAAAGTTGACGAACATCAATGTGCGAAGTCGAGAGTATATATAAGTGAAGGGAAACCGGTTCTTGTTTTAATGCTTGGCAATGATGAAGTGAACGAAAGCAAACTGTTGCCGATTCTCGGTGCGGGTGTGCGTCCGGGTCATCCTGAAGAGTTGAAAGAAATAACCGGTGCGGATGCAGGTTCAATCGGTCCGGTTGGTTTCAAACATAGAATTATTGCCGATAACCGGTTGAAAGATGCTAATAATATGATAAGCGGTGCGAATAAGAATGATTACCATATCGGCGGAATAGATTTCAAACGTGATGTACCGAACATCGAATATTTTGATTTGAGAACAGTTGAGTCAGGCGAAAAATGTATTCGCTGTAATTCTCCGCTTGATGTGTTTAAAGCAATTGAACTCGGACACATATTTAAGCTCGGCACAAAATATTCCGATGCACTCGGTGTCAATTATCTCGATGAAAACGGCAAAGAACACCCGATTGTTATGGGAAGTTACGGTATAGGTGTGGAGAGAATTTTTGCATGCTTCCTTGAACAAAATTATGATGAGAAAGGAATTGTGTGGTCTAAACCGCTCACTCCTTTCGATGTTCATATTGTAGCGTTGAATATGAAAAACAAAACTGTATCGGAAGCGGCAGAAAAAATTTATAATGAATTAACCGCTTCGGGTTTGGAAGTTCTTTATGATAATAGGGACGGTGTAACTGCCGGCTTTAAATTCAACGATGCGGATTTACTTGGGATGCCGTTACAAGTGATTGTGGGAGAAAAGAATTTGAAAGACGGTAAAGTGGAAGTAAAGAATAGAAAAACCGGTGAAAAGAAAGTTGTAGATCTTGCAGGCTTGCAGCAAGCGATTAAAGGGATGCTTTAATTCAACCGCAAAGATCGCGAAGAAGTCGCTAAGTTCGCAAAGAAAAGACTTGGCGCCCTTTGCGAAAATACTTTGCGGTCTCTGCGGTTAAAAATGAATTCAAAACTTTATATAGTTCCCATACCAATTGGTAATTACAGCGATATTACCCTCCGAGCGCTGGATATTCTCAAGCAAGTTGACTTTATAATTTGTGAGGAATTCAAAGACGCCCGCAGACTCCTTTCGCATTTCCAGATAGAAAAAGAGCTTGTCTCTTTAAACGAGCATAACGAGAAAGAAGCAGCTATAGAAATATTTCGGAGAATAAAAGATGGAAAGACTGCCGCGCTAATCTCCGACTGCGGTACACCGCTGTTTTCAGATCCCGGACTACCTTTGGCACAAATGTGTATTCAATCACAAGTTGATGTTGTTTCACTTCCCGGGGCGAATTCACTTTTACCGGCGCTTACCGGTTCCGGTTTCAATTTGGATCGGTTTTATTATGCGGGATGGTTATCGCCTAAGAAAGATTTGAGAAGAAAAGAATTACTGCGCTTGAAAGCGGTAAAAGAGTTAATCGTAATTATGGAAACACCATACCGTCTAAAAACAATTTTGAATGATATTAAGCAAATTTTTGGAACCAAAATAGAAATTTGTGTTGCATTTGATCTCACGCTTCCAACGGAGAAATTTTTTAGAGGTACTGTGTCGGAAATATTGAAAACTGTAACGGAAAAAAACTTGAAAGGCGAGTTCGTTTTGTTGATGAATAACAGATGAATTGATGTAATAATTAATGCGAAGAAATATTTATTCGGTTTATAAAAAAGTTGTAAAAGTACTTTCCGGACACGGACTTGGAAACTTTTATCCTATTGTAGCGCTCCACAATTTTATTATTTCCTGTTTGAGAGGAACTTATGCTGAAGCACAAGGACATAAAATGTTTTTAGATTCGAAGGATTCTCTTGGTATCTCTTTATATGGAACCTTTGAACCGTTTGAAACGGAACTTGTGATGAAAGAAATTAAAAATGGCGATGTTGTTTTAGATATCGGGGCCAATATAGGATATTATACATTGATCTTTGCAAGGCAGGTCGGTGAAACCGGAAAGGTTTTTGCTTTTGAACCGGAACCGACTAATTTTTCTATTCTGAAGAAAAATGTTGAAATAAACGGTTATAAAAATGTTGTATTGATTCAAAAGGCTGCTTCTAATGAGAATGCTAATTCGAAGCTGTATTTAAGTAAAGATAATTTGGGGGATCATAAAATTTTCGATTCAAATGAAGGACGGCGATATATTGA
>CAZRIQ010000167.1:0-5741 GCA_964600175.1 uncultured Melioribacter sp.
TTCTTTCTGGGCAAATAAAACACCCGAGAAAAGAAGAAACAATAACATCAGAGATAGTAGTTTTTTATTCATGATCACACTCGTTTAAATATAAATTGTTTTTTGATCTAATTTAGATAAACCTAAAAATTACATATAATACTACAGGGCATTCCATATTTAATTATTTGCGACATGAGAATCAATGTATTTTAAATGCAGGGAATTACAAAGTCAGGTATTCTACAACTAGGTTTAACATTATTGCACATCATATCCTGATAAACACAAAAATCAGAAAATCGAATAGATAAAAGGGGCTAAAGCCGAACTCTGTGTAACAATTATCAACGCACCTAAAAGAAAGAGTAAAATAATAATCGGCGCAAGCCACCACTTTTTTCTAACTTTTAAATACTGCCATAATTCCGCAACAATCGATAACTTACTCATAGTTTTTCCTTTTAAAATTCGTAAAAAGTTGCTACAGAAAAATCAAAACTGTCTTTCATAATCCCCCGTATCAAAAGAACTATTCTTTCTTTTTTGCCAATAAGTTTTTTTCTCCCCTTTAAGTTTGAGATCGAGAAAATCCTTTTTGAAAATTTTAGCCAACAACCCTACAAATGTTACCACAAAATAAAACAGAACTATGAGAATTACACGAGTCATTATCCAGCCTAGTACTATAGAGGTAGTCATCCACATCTTATTCGGATACTTTAACATGGAAGGAATAATAAAAGCTGTTAATACTAAAAAAATACCGACAAAACCAAAATAGTAAGACGATGCTACACCGATCACAATTAAAATGAGCGCTAAAAAAATAAGTACACCACCTACAGTGTAACCGAATTTCCTAAGATCTTCTTTTGATTCTTTAATATGTATTATTTCTTCTTTTATTTCTTCGAGTATCATAATCGTATAAAAATAATTAATCTAATTTGAACTCTTTTTGCCAATCGAGATCATTTTTAAGAGGCTTTTGTTCTTCTTTGTATAACAGAAAACTACCGAGCAAAAGATAATCCATTTTTGTCCGCATGAAACATTTATAAGCATCTTCAGGCGTACACACAATCGGTTCCCCCCTTACGTTAAAGGAAGTATTTATAACAACGGCACAACCGTACTTTTCATTGAATTTGGTAATCGTATCATAAAACAAAGGATTAGTTTCTTTATGAACGGTCTGAATCCTTGCAGAGTAATCAACATGCGTAACTGCCGGCACATCCGATCTTTGAACATTCAATTTTTCTATGCCGAAAAGTTTTTTTTCACTATCGTTCATTTTTTTTTGTCTTTCCTTTTTAACTTGCCCAACAATCAACATATAAGGACTTTCATGGTTCAACTCAAAATATTCGGAAACTTTTTCGGCAAGAACCGAAGGTGCAAACGGACGAACGCTCTCCCTAAACTTGATTTTCAAATTCATCGTCGATTGCATCTCTGGCGAACGCGGGTCGCCGATTATCGACCTCGCACCGAGAGCCCTCGGTCCAAATTCCATTCGCCCCTGGAACCATCCGATTACTTTTTCCTTTGCAATAAGATCAGCTGCGGTTTCGGGAATTTCCCTTGTATCTAATTTATGAAATGTCAACTCTCGTTCTTTCAGGAAGTCAAGAATTTCTTGATCAGAAAAGGAAGGACCAAGAAATGAACCGTTCTGCGAATCTCCTTTCTCTCTAAGTATTCTCGGCTTATCAAGATAACCATACCAGGCAGATAAAGCAGCGCCAACGGCACCCCCAGCATCCCCGGCTGCAGGTTGAATCCATATATTATCAAAAACTTTTTCGTTTAATAGTTTTCCGTTCGCTACGCAATTAAGAGCGACGCCGCCTGCGAGAACAAGGTTTTTCATCCCGGTTTCTTTTCTTACATGCTTACACATCTTTAAAACTATTTCTTCAGTTACTTTTTGCAGAGAACAAGCTATATCCATTTCTCTTTGAGTAATTTTTGATTCCGGCTTTCTCGGCTCACCACCAAAAAGTTTGTGAAATTTTTTGTTAGTCATTGTAAGCCCGGCGCAGTAGTTGAAATATTTCATATTCAATTTAAATGAGCCGTCATCTTTCAGATCAACCAATTTATCCAGTATTAAATCTACATATTTGGGTTCCCCATAAGGTGCAAGCCCCATAACTTTGTATTCTCCGGAATTTACTTTAAAACCGGTGTAATAAGTGAACGCCGAGTAAAGTAAGCCCAATGAATGAGGAAATTTAATTTCTGAAAGAAGTTCGATTTTATTCCCGTTACCGATTCCATAACTTGTTGTAGTCCACTCACCCACACCATCCATAGTTAGAATTGCCGCTTCTTGAAAAGGAGAAGGGTAAAATGCAGAGGCAGCGTGAGACAAGTGATGTTCGGGAAAAATCATTTTACCATTATAGTTTAGCTCTTTTTTAATGTAATCTTTCATCCATAATTTCTGCTTTATCCATAAAGGCATTGCTTTTATAAAAGATCGAACTCCAAGCGGTGCATAGGAAATGTATGTTTCGAGAAGACGCTCAAATTTTAAGAACGGCTTTTCATAAAATGCAACAATGTCTACCTGGAATATATCTATGCCGGAGTAATTAAGGCAAAACTTGACGGCATTGGCGGGAAAACTCAAGTCATGTTTCTTCCTGGTAAATCTTTCTTCTTGCGCGGCAGAAATTATTTTTCCGTCCTTAACAAGACAAGCAGCGCTATCATGATAAAATGCGGATATTCCTAGAATGTACACAATGAAAAGCTCCAACCTTTATTAACCCTCTACGAGGATCTACATTGTAAATTTATGGATTTTTAACCTAACACAAACGCCATTTTTCAAGAGACCATTCCAAAATATAAATGCTAATGCGTTTTGCAAAAACAATATAATTTAGACACGTTACGGGTATGGACAGCCACGTAAAATTGAGTTTCACAAATAAAAAAAGCAGTCATTCTCTCGAACGACTGCTTTTAAAAAATTACCTACACTTACAAAACTGTTAGAAACCTACTCTAACGGTAACTGCATGGTTTGCATCAAAATATTTAACAGGAACATAAGCATAATCCAGAGAAAGGTCTAAGCCGCTGAACGAAGCAAAATTAACACCAAAACCGGCAGTAAAGTTTTGATAAATATTAGGTGTATCGCCGTTTGATTGTGGTGAGTACAAATAACCGCCACGAACATACAGAATATCTCTGAACGAATACTCGAGACCTACTTTATAATCGTCATAAGTGTAGTTATTATTTACAAATGCTCCAGCAAATGATAACTTGTTATCTTCATTAAGATTTCTACTGTATGAGAGACCGATCGAAAATTCCGACGGTAAATCAAAAGCCTGGGCACCTACCTGGTAATATGTAGGTCCTCTTGACGATGACGGATCTTCTGCATTAACCCAGAGGCCGTTACCCGAATAAGACATCGACCCGCCTAAGTTCTTTACTACAATACCTACAGAGAAATCGGGTACATCTAAAAGGTCTCTATATTCAACACCGAAGTCTACACCGAATCCAACAGCACTGACTCTTGACCAGCTTTCATTTATTAAGTTCAGATTCGCACCGATTGAAACACGGTCGCTAAGCTGTTTTGAGTATGTGAGACCTAAAACAAAGTAAGTCGGGTTCATTACTTCACCTGTTCCGTCGGGCTGATCCATAGTAGTTACATTAATATTCCCTATGTTCAGGTCTCTAAACGATAGTGCCAACGATCCAAAACTGCCTAACTTACCGCTTATAGCAACATAACTCATATTCATATCGGCAATGTAGCTCCGGTACGAAAATATCGCGTCGGCATCGTTAGGGCTGAGATCAACACCGGCAGGATTCCAATAAATGGCTTCGAGACCGATTGCCGAGGCAACAGCGGATCCACCCATTGCTAAATACCTTCCACCAACAGGAATTCTTAGCTCGGGGGCGGCTGATGTTCCAGCACGGTTTTGACCGCCGCCGTATGTATCAACAGCAGCAAAGCCACATATTAGAAGGATGAATAGAAGTCTTTTCAAATGAATCATATTTTCCTCCAATTAAAATTTAATTTTTATAGGAGGTATCCCAATACAAGGATACCTCCTCCTTGATATCAATATACCTTCAATATTTGCTGTTCTTGTACAATAGCTAATTTCAGAGTTTTGGTAACACCCAAATCCGGCATATCTATATATACTATATATATACCGCTTGCAACCGGGTAATTATCGTCGTTCTCTAAATTCCATATTATAAATTGAGATGCATCATTTTTAGTAATAGTCCTTACCAGAACTCCTGCAAGGTCGAATATTCTTATTGTTGCATTAGCCGGTAAATGACTGAATGTCACATAATGATTATCCCTGGAAGTTTCCCTGTATTGATACCCGTAATATGGATTCGGGAATACATTGATTTTCTGAACATCATCTTTCGCTAGGTTTTCGTCGCTTGAAGCTGTGGGCGCTGTAATTGTAAACGTATCTTCTAAAGCATTAGGTTTGTTTGTATAGAATATTACCTTATGCCCAAATGGCGGTGTTGCCCCGCTTAAATACATACCAAACAACGTCGCAGTCATGTAAGGATATTGGAATTCACCGGTACTACTGCCGAAAGTGCTGTTGGAAGAAGTATATAAATCATTATCAGCTACATATTGTGCATCATTTGCTGGATCATAATTTATTTCATTTCCGTTTGCATCATATCCTTGCCAGCAATAAATCGGTTCATAACAGTCTTCACCGAAACCATTCTCATCGATCCAATCGACTCCATTATCATTCCAAGTCCCGCTAGCATCAGTATCCCAGAAACCTGCAAACAATCTTACCATTTCACCTGAAGGGAATTTCTTTCTATAAACTGCAAAAGGTGCCATATAAGGCTGCCCGGTTGAAGCATCTATATGTACCGTTTCATCACTATAGTCCCACGTCAAAGATTCTTGAGTGAAATCGATGATAACATCATCGGTTCCCCAATATTGGAACCTATCGTATGTCCGGTCACCGAAAGCACCGTTTGCTTCGCCGGCTCTGTTGCTAACAATATAGCCCGTTGTTCCTAAACTCGCCGGAATTAAACCGACATTGGCATCAAGGACCTCATCATTTGCATCTAATTCAGATATCTTTTTAATACCGGGATCAGGTCCTAATACTTTAAAAAGTAAACCGTCTATAATCGGGTAATCTTTTCCGCCAGCCTGGTTAGTAAGACCTTTAACCAATACCTTATTTTTTTTGGTAACATCGGTTACGCCCCAGGTTAGACTCCCACCCGTAGTATCAAACTTTATTTTGTAAGTATCTCCTGTAACTGCCGACGGATCGACCACCTCTGCAGAAGCACTTCCGTCACTTGAACCGACGTGTTCGGCATCAATAACATCTCCGGATGAACTGCTGTAACGAACGCCCGGTTTAGTCGTTTGCGGAACAACAGTTTTAATAACAACAGGAGATTTCAGTGCATGGAACGGCAAGAGCGGTGCAGGGTTGAATGCATAAGCAACAACCGCAAAATAATATTCCTGACCATCTTTTAAAGACTGGTTGTTGAAAGCATTTGTTTCGATCGTCATAAACCGCGAAATACCCGCATCTTTCCCGTTTTCAACAACTTCGGGTAACGCAACCCCATCGGCGTTTACAACAGTATCGAGAATATTTGTAACACCGTTAACAACATCGAAGGTTGCAAGTTTAATTGCGTTATTAGGATCGGTAATGGTTGAACTTGGC
>CAZRIQ010000168.1:0-5737 GCA_964600175.1 uncultured Melioribacter sp.
CCTGCACCGGTCGCTGTTCCGCCTTCCGACGGATTTACAGATAACACTACCGGATGTTGAATAAGTATGAAGTTTGCTACTAATGTTCTGTCACTTGTAATCGTAAATGTGTACGATGCACTTGTAGATACAACGGTACCGTTCTCAGTCCAATTAACAAATGAATACCCTGTATTCGGTGTAGCGGTTACAGTCACTGAAGTGCCGTGTTCATATGTACCTGCACCGGTCGCTGTTCCGCCTTCCGACGGATTTACAGATAACACTACCGGATATTGAATCAAAACAAAGTTAGCCGTAATGTTTTTGTTACCATTCATTGTAACAGTTAACGGGTTTTCAGAACCGGTTGCGTCCCCGCTCCACCCTGTAAATGAATATCCGCTTGCAGGAGTAGCTGTTAGTTGAACTGTAGAACCATAAGAATAATTAGCTTGATCCGGATTCTTTGTTACTGTTCCGTTTACGGCTGTTATATTAAGTGTATAAGTATTAATTGCAAAACTTGCAGATATTATATGACTGGCAATAACATTATTAAACGTATAACTCGATACTGCACCGACCGACGAACCGTCAACCAAAACATCTGCAATATGATAACCGATGTTTGCCGTAACCGTAAAGGTTTGACTGTCACCGTAATTTACAATTACATCCCCCGATGGTGAAATCGAACCGCCGCTCCCAGCGCTTGCTGTAATTGTAAAGGACAGTTGTTGTTCCGCATTGATTACATATGTTGGTGCGACAGACGAATACTTTCTGACTTTTACCAAGTCGTAATACATTTTTGTGTGTTCTGCCGGTGCACTGTCTAAGCGTAAGTAAGCGGAATTGATATTGGCAGCCGTAACGGGATATTCATTCCCGTTGATGATTACTTTACTATTCGCACCGTTCCACACGATAGAAATATTGTACCATGTATTCCAGCTACCGCTTTGTAATGTTGTGAAACCACCATAATACCATTTGAATTTTGGACCGTTTACGTCGTCTCTGTAATAATACAACGATCCGTTTGAAAAATCTGATAGTAATACTCTTCCCTGCGGTTGAAGGGCAACTTCCCCATATGTATCCGTCATGTCCCAAGAAAAATCAACGACAAAATTATTTAGGTTCTGGTCATGTTGAGCATAGTTATAGTTTCCGTCATTATCATCAACTAACAGTCCGTAATTACCATGGTATTTTGCCGAAGCATCAACCTTAACGTTGAGAGGATTTGAAAGAGTCCACGGCAATTGAGTTGATGTATCTATCGACGGGTCGTATTCTTCATTAAATAATACACCATAAGGACCAACTTGATCTGCCCGTCCGCCAACAACATACAGTTTATTGTCTATTACTCCGCAGCCGACACCGTCTCTTGGATGGTTGTCAGATGATTTTTGAGCCCACGTATCCGTTGCAGGATCATAAACATAATTATCAACGTGGAAGCCTCCGTTAAGTCCGTTCACAACATAAATTTTTCCATCAATCACCGGATTCTCTCTTGTTACACCGTATTTACTTATAGGCATCGGTGCTTTTGTCGTCCACGTATCCGTTGCCGGATCGTAAACTTCATTTACGTTTGTAGCACCGGTCGGTGAGGCATAAGAATACCCGCCGATAAGATAAATTTTATTGTTAACAACTGAACATGAAGCCCATGTTCTTTCTGTTGGAACATCTGCCTTTTGAACATAAGTATCTGTCACCGGATCATATTCATAATGAAATGATCTATAGAATAAATGAATTTTAGATCCGTATTTAACAGCCATTAATCCTTGATTTGCAAGTCCGGCGGGGACATCGGCGGAACCGTTGCCTTCAAATTTAACAGGCGGATCTGTTTCGGAAAGATCTGCAATTCCGATTCCTATATCACCGCTCGAACTGTAGCCACTATAATAAACTCTAATTTTATTATTTGTAATTACAAGATGACCGTCGCTTGTAACAACAGGTGCGGTACGATATATATGAAGATCATCCCACTGGCCTGAAGTACCTCTCTGCAGAACGTCGCCTTGATTTGTCCAGTTAATTAAATCCGGTGATGTTAAAAGTGATAATTCATAATTAGCAGAACCTACAAGCTCACGGACAGTATACATATAGTATAATCCGTTTGAAGAATTGTATGAAAGATCTAAATGTCCGCTCCCTGATTTAAATGTTGCATCTTGAAGTAAATTTATTGTTGGATTACCGGCATACCTGTTTAAATTTTCCACATCGTTTGTGGTGTTGTTCCAGGTAAATGTTGCAAAGCCTGACGCTCCGCGATTGTTTCCGCTGGCTTCTTCGGCATAGTATAAATAAAAGGTTCCACCCTGATAAAATAATGTAGGAGTACATGTTTTTGAATAACTTCCCGATCTTTCCCATGCTTGACCGTGTGCATCATCACCAGAAAGAATAACCGGATTGGTATTTCCATTAATTGACGTACCGTCATATTGAGTCCAGTTAATACCGTCTGAAGAATAAGCTAATGCAAGTTTTCTACTATTAGTTGCTGCATCACCGCCGTCCCAAATCATAAACCATTTATCATAATCTGCTACATATATGAAATCAGGATCGGGATTTTCCAAATCGTTCCACGTTCCGGAAGTACCCGCCGGTATAACCGGATTAGTTATACCTGCATCCGTCCATGTTATTCCGTCGTTACTCCTGACAATAGAAGGATTCTCAGCGGATTGTGGAGGATAGGGAGTATATGCCATCCAATATTTATATCCGTCTTTCCCGGATGGAAAGTAAATGATATCGGGATGCACTTCATTGTTTGCGGCATTATTTGGAATATTTAAAGGATTCCCAAAAACTCTACTTTCCCAAGTATCTGTAACAGGATTATAAATTTCGTGGTTAGCAACACCAACGCCATTCAGCATTCCTGCAAACACATGAATCTTACCGTTAAATTCAACTGAAACCGGTCCCCAGCGTGGAGTCGGCATATCAGCTTTTTGTGTCCAGGTGTCTGTAAATGGATCGTATTCATAAGTTTCAGCTCTTGAATCACCGGCAGTATTATTGTAACCGCCGATTGCATATAATTTACCGTTGTAAACTGCGCATGTTAGATCTGCTTTAGGAGTTAAAAGATTAGTTTTTTCACTCCAGCCGGGAGAACTGGTTGACCAATTCTCAAAATCATCAAAAAATTCGAAGACATCATTTCCATTTTGAACTGTGGTTGCTGAGGAATTTCCATAATACATAAAAATTTCTGTACCGGTAGTCGGTATGCTTGGAACTTTCACCCATATGGTTGCCGAAGTTCCTGCCGGATTCCATTCCTCAATCCAATATGGGATTAGAGTTTGAGAATCATCGCTCGTAAAACGAATGTCGCTTCCATCACTATTACAACGACTGAAATCGAAAGAATTATCGAGTGTAATTTTAATCTGGAAATCGGTTAATGCATTTCCACTCGCATTACTTACGCTAATTGATCTCCGATATCCCCAATCTTGACTATTCCAACTCGACTGAGCATATATTGTTGTTCCGTATAAAAAAATGGTAGTTGAGAGCAAGAGCCAAAAATATTTGACTATACCCTGCCTGTTTACCTTCATTGTCGCTCCTGTGCCTAATTGCTAAATTTTACAATAAGGGTTAGGGGCAATAAGAATGCCGGGTATTAGTTTTATTTTCAGAAAATTTTGTTAAAGACGGAAGTGGAAACATGTCCTAAAATGAAAAGTGGTTCCGTTTTAAGACATGACAAAGTTCATATCAAAAATATCGTAAGGATTAATCTAATCCATTTCAAATTTGTTATATTTGCCCGTTAATTGAACAACTAGTAAAATTATTCAAGGGAGTAGAAATGAAACGTATTCTTGTAATTCTATTTCTTGCATCAACTCTATTACAAGCTCAGGGTGTAGATTGGATAAAAGCAAATTACACAAAGAATGAATACCGAATCCCGATGCGGGACGGTGTTACATTATTCACTTCCGTTTACGCACCGAAAGACACAACTCAAGATCACCCGATATTAATGATGCGTACGCCGTATTCGGTTGGTCCCTACGGTGCAGACAATTACCGCCGTGGTTTGGATCCCGTTGTACCGGGAGAAAAATTCGCTCACGAAGGATTTATCTTCGTCTACCAGGATGTACGCGGCAAATTCATGAGTGAAGGAACTTATGTTAATATGCGCCCTTACCTTCCGAATAAAAAAAGCAACAAAGATGTTGACGAATCAACCGACACTTATGATACAATCGATTGGCTCGTTAAAAATATTAAACACAACAACGGCAGAGTCGGAATCTGGGGAATTTCATATCCCGGTTTCTACGCCGCTATGAGTTTAATGGATTCACATCCGGCATTAAAAGCAGTTTCACCCCAGGCACCTATTTCCGATTGGTTCAAAGGCGACGACATGCATCACAACGGCGCGTTAACGCTTACAATGTCTTTCGATTTCTTCAAAATCTTCGATCAGCCGAGAGACAGTTTAACTACATCATGGGAATCATTTCCCTATTATGACTCGCCTGATATGTACACTTTCTTTTTAAATCTCGGCACGATCGCAGATGTTAACAAAAAATTTTTCCACAATAAACTTCCTTTCTGGAATGAAATTTTACAACATGGATCGTACGACGAGTTTTGGAAAGCGCGCTGCAACCTTCTCTACTTTACAGATGTAAAACCGGCTGTGCTGATAGTAGGCGGCTGGTACGACTCCGAAGATTTATACGGACCGCTTCATATTTATCAATCAATTGAACAGAAAAATCCAAGTAACCAAACAAGATTGGTGATGGGGCCGTGGAGTCACGGAGGATGGGCAAGAGGTTACGGTGAATCGTATGGGGATTTCAATTTCAGCGACAGTACAAGCGTCACTTACAACAACAAAATTCTCGTTCCGTTTTTCAATCATTATCTTTTGTCGAATCCAGATAAGACGCGGTCACAAACCAGTCAAAACAATTTGAATCTTCCCGAAGTATCAACCTTCAGAACCGGTTCAAACCAATGGGAAAGTTACAACCAATGGCCGCCGAAGAATGCGGAAGAAAAAAGTTTGTATATGAGTCCTAACGAAAAATTGACTTGGGACAAACCGGCAAACAATAAAAATCTTTTCGATGAATATCTAAGCGATCCAAGCAAGCCGGTTCCTTACACGGCAAAATTTTATGACTCACAAAGAATGTATAATCGTCCGTATATGGATGAAGACCAGCGTTTTGCCTCATCACGCCCGGACGTTCTAGTTTATGAAACCGATCCGCTCGAAAACGATGTTACGTTTACCGGACCGATAACTGCCGATCTGTTCGTCTCGACAACCGGTACAGATGCAGACTGGGTTGTAAAAGTAATTGATGTTTATCCCGACGGTGAAAAAGATCCGAATCCGAATCCCGAAAATGTTGAGTACGGAGGTTATCAAAGATTAGTCCGTTATGAAATTATGCGCGGCAAATTCAGAAATAGCTATGAGAAACCCGAGTCGTTTGTTCCCGGCAAAGTCGCAGAAGTGAAATTCACGTTGAACGATGTCGATCATACATTTCTAAAGGGACACAAAATTATGATGCAGGTTCAGAGCAGCTTCTTCCCGTTCTTTGATCGGAATCCGCAGAAGTTTGAAGATATTTATTCGGCAAAAGCGGAAGACTTTCAGAAAGCATTCAATAGGGTTTATTTTTCAATCATTTCAACTGCTGCCAAGATTAAA
>CAZRIQ010000169.1:0-4810 GCA_964600175.1 uncultured Melioribacter sp.
AGCGAAAGTGCGGATGCTGATCGCGTCTCCTCATCCAACAAAGCAACCTCGCCGAAAAAGTCGCCCGCTTTCAATAAAGCAATATCAAATCTTTCTCCTTCGTCTGTAGTTTGAGTTATTAGAACTTCTCCCTTTGTAACTATATATAAGCTAATTCCCGGATCGCCTTGATAAAATATGTATTAATTTGCTGCATAAAGGCGGTTGTGGATTAAATCCATTAAAGAGCGGATAAATTTTGAACTTAGATTTTTGAAAGGCGGCATTGAAGTTAGAACACTTTCGAGTTCGTTTTTTTCTGCGGGTGGTTTGAATAAGTTACTCCAAAAACTTCCGATTCGAATTTCTTCATGAACTTGGTTTTCCATGAATACCTCTCAATTAAAAATTCCGTGTTCGGCTACACGCCAGATTTTCTGACATGGGAATTTATTTTCGTAAAGAGCTCTACCAATTATTACCGAGTCGACATAATCTTTTGCTTCGACCTGAAGTTTTCTCAAATCTTCGTAACCGCCGATTCCACCCGAGTGAGTAACCTTACATTCTGTAACATCGGCAATTCTTTTGGAAAGGTCAATATTAGGACCGCTTAACATTCCGTTGGTTTTTACATCTGTAACAATGAATCTTTTAATGCCGTACTCTTTCAGTTTTTTGGCAAAAGCTTCCGGTTTCAATCCTGTCTTAAATTTTCTGCCGTACACGACAACTTCTTCATCTATTACGTCAATCGCCGCTACAATTTTGTTCGGTGTAAATTCTTCTATCAGTTTCTTGAACATGTTTGGATTTTCATAAGCCATAGTTCCAAGAACAACTCTAAATATACCTAAATTAAACGCTTCCCGCACATCTTCAATGTTTCTTAATCCGGCGCCGAATTCAACAGGTATAATTACAGCTTCACAAATTTTTTTTATAACGTTGAAGTTAATATGCGAATGTTCGGTAGCGGAATTGAAGTCTACTACGTGAATAATTTTTGCGTTTTCGGCACGCCATATCATTGCCATTTCAACTGGATCATTGCAGTATTCCGGGCAATTTAATTCCGGTATACCCTGTACAATTCGAACTGTTTTTCCGTCTCGTATATCTATTGAAGGAATTATTAATAAATTCGGCATATTGATATCCGTTTATAGCTCAAACAACGTAAATTCTTATATAAATGCTAATTGAAAAATACGGAATTGAGTCCTCAAAGAAAATCCTAACATGATGCCATGATAGTAAAAATTAAAAAACGAACGAAATATTGACTTTTCAGACCCATATCGGCATATTTAGAAACATGAGTAAAGATTATAGACTTTCTGTTTCCGGCGGCGAAGAGATTAAAATTACCACATTTGGAAACGATGATAAAAACCTTAAAAACTGCCTTATTTTTGTTCATGGTTTCAAAGGATTCAAAGATTGGGGATTTGTGCCTTATTTGGCTGAATATTTCGCGAAGAGAAATTATTTCGTAATAACATTTAACTTTTCACGTAACGGAATCGGCGAAAATAAAACAGAGTTTACAGAATTGGAGAAGTTTGCAAACAATACTTTTTCAAGGGAAGTAGAGGAATTAAACAAAGTAATCGATGCGTACCTGAACGGGTTTTTCGATTCGAATGCAAAAAATAAAATTGGATTGATTGGGCACAGCCGCGGCGGGGCTATTGTTCTTTTGACGGCATCTCAAAAAAAAGAAGTATCCGGTGCTGCGACGTGGTCGGCAATCTCAAAACTTGAACGGTATACGGATCGGCAGAAAGAAGAGTGGAGAAAAAAAGGTTACATTGAAATGTTAAACACTCGTACAAAGCAAATAATGAGATTAAATTTAGATTTGCTTGAGGATATTGAAAACAATTCCTCCGGCTCGTTAAATATTAAAAAGGCTGTCGAAAATTTCAATAAGCCTCTTTTAATTGCTCATGGAGAACAAGATCTGACGGTGCCGGTTAAAGAAGCTAAAGATTTATATCAATGGTCGAATAAGGATTTGACCGAATATTATATTTTGCATGCAACGGGACATACATTCGATATAAAACATCCGTTCGAAGGTTCAAACGATAAGTTTGAAAAGCTGCTTGATAAGACTTATAAATTTTTCAATAACAATTTAAATTAAACTGGTAGGGGAAATTTATGTCATCCATTGAACAAGTTAAGAAAAACCCGATTGCCGAAGTAGTTACAAAGGCGAAGAACAGCACTTTGTTCTGGGTTGTATCATTTACAGTTTTAACTGCGTTGTCGGCACAAGTTATTGTTCCGGTTGAACCGGTGCCGTTTACTTTACAGACGATGCTTGTTTTATTAACCGGTGCATTTTTAGGTTCGAAAAACGGATTCTATAGCCAGGCTCTTTATTTGATTTTGGGAATTGTAGGTTTGCCCGTGTTTGCCGGGTTTTCATTCGGTTTTGTGAAAATATTCGGTCCGACGGGCGGTTATCTTTTATCATTTCCGTTTGCAGCTTACCTCGTCGGATATTTAATTGAAAAAAACAAAAGTACTCTCACCGTTATTCTTACAATGATGATGGCGACTTTATTGATCCTGTTGGTTGGGGCAAGTTATCTTTCAATATTCTTTAACGGGAATTTCAAAGAAGCTCTTTATGCCGGGGCGGTTATCTTTTCAGTTTGGGGAATTATAAAAACTGCCGCTGCAATTAGCGTCTATCTTGCAATGTCTAAAAAATACCCAAAACTTCCTTCAAGATAATTCTACTGACTGATGGGACTAAAGAACATAATATTCATTATAGTTTTTATTGCTGCCTTTTCTTTCCTCGGTTATAACCTAAACCGTTTGGTTAAGTATCTAAAGTTGGGACAAAAGGAAAACCGGTTTGATAATCCATGGAAAAGAATAAAGAACGTCCTCAAAGTTGCATTCGGTCAAACGAAAATATTGAGAGATCCAATTGCGGGAACGGAACACTTCCTAATTTTTTGGGGATTCATGCTTTTCCTTGCTGCTGTTTTAGAATCATTAATTCAAGGTTTTTATCCGACGTTTAGTTGGTCATTTTTAGGTCCGCTTTATTCACTAATTACGTTAGTTCAAGATGTATTTGGAATCTTTGTTATTCTAGCAGTTCTTTACGCATTTTTCAGAAGATTCATTCAAAAAGTACCGAGGTTAGATGTCGGCACTTCCGGGAATATTGATGCTTCGATAATTCTGGTTTTAATTCTGCTTGTTGTTTTTTCTATGTTCGGTTTAAATGCCGCTCATCTTGCTGAAAGGAATTTCATATTGTCTTCCTACGAACTGAGACCGGTTACTTCAATTATAAGTCCATTGTTGTTTAACGGACAGGGCAGTTCGGCAAGTACATCTTATGAAGTTTTTTGGTGGCTCCATATTTTATTTGTTTTCGGATTTATGAATTACTTGCCGTATTCCAAACATTTTCACGTAATTACATCGATTCCGAATGTCTACTTCAATAAAGTCGGAAGTCAAAAGTACTCTTTGAAGAAGATAAATCTTGAAGATGAAAACGCCGAACAATTCGGTGCGGCGGATTTCGAACATTTGTCCTGGAAACAAATTTTTGACGGATTTGCCTGTACGGAGTGCGGAAGATGCACTGCTGCATGTCCTGCTGCAAATACAGGTAAACAGTTATCGCCGAGAAAAATAATAGTTGATATTAGAAGAAGAACTGAAGAGAAAGCACCTCTGGTTCTCGCCGGCGTTTCAGAAAAAGAAGGGATTTTGGATAAAACTCTTGTTCATGATTATATCAAAGATGAAGAGTTGTGGGCTTGCACTACATGTAATGCCTGTGTTTATGAGTGTCCCGTAACAATCGAACATGTCGATTCGATTGTTGATATGCGGAGAAATCTTGTTTTGATGGAATCGAGTTTTCCGCCCGAATTGAACCCGGTTTTCAAAAATATTGAGACTAATTTCACGCCATGGGCTTTTAACTGGCAAGATAGAGCAAATTGGTCCGAAGGAATGGACATCAAAACTATGGCTGAAGACCCAAATTGCGATATTTTGTTTTGGGTCGGCTGTGCCGGCTCTTTTGACGCCCGCTATCAAAAGGTAACAAAAACTATTGCAAAATTGATGCAAATTGCTAATATTAACTTCAGAATACTTGGAATTGAAGAAAAATGCAACGGCGATACTGCAAGAAGGTTAGGAAATGAGTACCTTGCGCAGACACTGATGCAGGAAAATGTTGAAATACTCAACAAATACAATGTTAAAAAAATAGTAACCGGATGCCCACACTGTTTTAATACGCTTAAAAATGAGTATCCGCAATTTGGTGGAAATTTTAAAGTTCTTCATCATTCTGAATTGATTCTTCAATTAATTGAAGAAGGGAAGCTTAAGTTAAGCAGCGAGAATATTAATTTGAAAGCAACATATCACGATTCTTGTTATTTAGGAAGATATAACGATATTTATGATGAACCAAGGAAACCGCTAAGCAATTTAAATGGACTTGACTTGATCGAGATGGAAAGAAGCAGAGACAAAGGCTTTTGCTGTGGAGCCGGTGGCGGAAGAATGTTTATGGAAGAGACCGAAGGTACAAGAATTAATATTAACCGTGCTGAAGAAGCTGTAAATACCGGCGCAGACGTTATTGCTTCAGCATGTCCTTTTTGTATGACTATGATGACCGACGGTGTAAAGTCATTAGAAAAGTCTGAATCTATAGGAGTAAAAGATGTTGCTGAGATTGTTCTTGAACACATAATTCAATAAACTATTTTTCAACAAGGAGGATCAATATGAGTCAAAAATATCAGAATTTGGTAGAATATTTAAA
>CAZRIQ010000169.1:4820-5736 GCA_964600175.1 uncultured Melioribacter sp.
TACAAAAGTTCTACGATAAAGGACAAGCTGCTGCCGGCACAAGACTAAGAAAAGGTCTTAGTGAATTAAAAAGAATGGCACAGGATATCAGAAACGAAGTTCAGGAAATAAAGGCTCAGAGAAAGACAGAAAAAGGCGGCGGAGGAATGTAAAGATTCCGTTTCTTAACTAGAATGGGCTGGGTTAATTTTTAATCCAGCCTATTTTTTTTATATATGGATTATGAATAAATTAAAACATGTTGCAATATTCATTCTATTTTTAGTATCTACTCTTTATTCCCAGATTAATAAAGATTCTGTAATTTCGGCTGGCTTTTGTGTAGTCGGCGATTTAATGTGTCATTCGGTCCAATTCAAATATGCAAAGACCGAAACCGGCTCATTCAATTTCAATCCAGTCTTCAAATTCGTAAAAAATATAATCAGCACTTCGGATTATTCATTTGCTAATTTGGAAACCGTCCTTGCCGGCAAAGAGAAAAAGTATTCCGGCTATCCTTTATTCAATTCACCGGACGAATATCTCGATGCAATTAAGAATGCGGGATTCGATTTGCTCTTTACATCAAATAATCATTGTATGGATAGAAGATCGTTCGGTCTAATCGAAACGATTGAGAAAATAAAAGAACGAGGCTTAAAGAATGTTGGTACTTATGAATCGCAACAGGCAAGGGATTCAATCTTAATCTTAAACATCAAAGGAGTAAGATTAGCTATTCTCAGTTACTCGTACGGCACTAATGGAATACCAGTCCAGAAAGACATGCAGTTCTCGGTTAATTTAATCGATACTACTTTAATAAGAACGGATATTGAAAAAGCCAAAAGTTTGAAGCCGGATTTGATTTTAGTCTATTACCATTTTGGAGAAGAATATATAAGAACGCCTTCGAGGTTCCAGAGAGAAATAG
>CAZRIQ010000170.1:0-5733 GCA_964600175.1 uncultured Melioribacter sp.
AAATCCAATATTGCAAATCAGAGTGAAAACTATACGCGTTTTATTATTTGTTCCCGTAAGCCGATTACCGTTGACCTCAGGATTCCATGCAAGACTTCACTTGTAATGGCAACGTCGCATACTCCCGGTTCGTTGGTTGAAGCTCTCAATATTTTTAGGAAATACAGCGTCAACATGACCAAACTGGAATCCAGACCGATTTTGGGCAACCCGTGGGAAGAAATGTTCTATCTCGATTTTGAAGGCAACATCAACGATGAAAGTATCCCTAAAGTGCTCGACGAGTTGGGTAAATATACACGGTTCATAAAAGTTCTTGGAAGCTATCCTTCGCAGGAATTAGTTAAAACAAAATTCGATTACAATAAAGTTCTTGCCGATGAAGAACCGCAAAAGAAAACCGGAGCCGGAAAAGCACAGGTTGTTTCTGCAAAGAAATCCAAAAGTTATAAACTCGCTGGAAGAGAGTATAGAAAAGAAGATACGGTAATCAAAGTTAAAGATGTTTTGATTGGCGGCGATAATTTTATTGTAATAGCCGGTCCGTGCTCTGTTGAATCGGAATCCCAAATAATGAAGTGTGCTAAGGAAGCAAAAGAGAACGGTGCGCAAATTTTAAGGGGCGGATGTTTTAAGCCGAGAACTTCCCCATATAGTTTTCAAGGACTTGGTATTGAAGCGCTTAATTTTTTGACGGATGCGGGAAAAACTTATGACTTACCTGTTATTACGGAGGTTCTTGATACGGAACATGTAAAAGAAGTTGCTAAGCATTCCGATATACTGCAGGTTGGTGCACGCAACATGCAGAACTTTGCGTTGCTTAAAGAAGTTGGAAAGACACATAGACCTGTTATGCTTAAAAGAGGAATGATGGCTTCAATAGAAGAATGGCTGAATGCTGCAGAATATATTCTTACTCAAGGTAACCGCCAAGTGATATTGTGTGAAAGGGGAATTAGAACTTTTGAAACTGCAACAAGGAACACGTTAGATTTGAGTGCGATATTGGTTTTAAAAGAATTGACGCACTTACCTATTATTGTTGATCCTTCACATGCTATCGGTCAAAGGAACAAAGTGATTCCGTTAGCTAAAGCGGCAAAAGTTATCGGTGCTCACGGTATAATGGTTGAGTTTCATCCTGATCCCGAACATGCATTGAGCGACGGTGAACAATCACTTTATTTTGAACAATTTGAAGATTTGATGAGGGAATTATACAAAACCAATTAAGGCTGATATTGTAGCTGAATGATGAATATATAGTAGCTCGCAGTTGTTTGGTTGAATGTAATCCCGGAATCAATACCGCCGCCGAGTTTTAATCCTTTCGATTCTTCATCTGTAAAATCCAAACCGAATAATGCGTGAAAACATGCACCATAGTCCAATGTGTTTGTGTCGCTGAATGTTCTGTCATTTAAAGCTATCAATCCGGCACCTTCTTCAGAATAAACAAAATCATTCAGCTTCTGGTCAATAACCGCTCTAAGTGAGAAGACTTTTATAAATGAGTAATATTTATCCGTACGGTTTTCCGGGAGGAAATATTCTACTTTTCTTGCGTAGTTGAAATTCAATCTTAACTGCATGTCGTCCGAAAACCACGGTGTGACGCCAAAAAACACTCCGCCCGATAATGCCGTTTGTCCCGGTGAGTTCCCTTTTATTTCGCCTAATCCTAATGAAGCGCCGAAGTTTGGATCTTTGAACTGTGCGGTTGCTTTCATACTGAAAAAACAAAAGACAAGAAGCAGAAAAAATATCTTTTTGATTTCCATGCTATCCGGGACATGTTAAAAATTTTTATAAGACAAATTAAACAAAATAATACCGAGCGTGAAATGAAAAAAAGAATAACACCTTTAACTATGATCTATATATGAGAGTCTTCATTTATAATGAATTGTCAACCAAAACGTTTTTTCATTTTTATCTGTTTCTTCAACCCGATGTTTTTTGTGTGCGGGAATTACAAAGTAATTGCCCGGTTTCAAATCGATCGTTTCACGATCTTTAAAAGTAATTTTTGCGTTGCCCTTTAGCAATAAAACAAATTCATTCGTTTCCTGATCATACCAGAAATTTTCCGGTGATGAATGTCCTTCCGAAATAATTCTTTCAACTACGAAGTCATCCGTCTCAATCAGTTTCTCAAAGAATTCTTCTTTTAGCTCAGATGGCATATTTTCAAAAATATTTTTCATAACCAGTTAATAAATATATAAAGTATTTATGAATCGGTTAACCACACAAAAAACGGCAAAACTTTAGGTTCGATTGTCAAATATATTATCTTTACACCTCAAATTTTCCAATTGTACTATGTCGGGTATAGATTTAAAAAGAGCTTATATAGCATGGGTTGCAATTTGTATCATTTGGGGTACAACTTATCTTGCAATAAGAGTCGGTGTTCAAGATTTACCGCCGGTGCTTTTTGCAGGACTTCGATGGATTATTGCCGGACCGATTCTTTTGATAATCTTGAAGTTGCGTGGATTTCAATTACCCGGTAAAAAAGACTTTTTACATTTAGCCGTGATAGGCCTTTTATTAATCGGTGGTGGAAACGGTTTAGTCGTTTTTTCCGAACAGTGGCTGCCGAGCGGTTTAACTGCATTATTGGTTACGACGGTTCCGTTTTGGGTTGTAGGAATTGAAGCGGTGATTCCGTCTGGTCCAAAATTAAACAAGATAATTGTAATTGGATTAACCTGTGGTTTAGCAGGTGTGTTTTTGATTTTCGGTGATAATTTTTCCGGGTTATTTAATTCATCTTACATTTACGGTGTGGTTGGTTTGATGATTTCGGAATTCACTTGGTCGCTCGGTACAATTTATTCCAAATACAAAAAAGTGTCTGTTCACCCGCTAATGAGTGCCGCCGTACAAATGACTGTTGCTGGTTTTGTCCTTTCATTGATTGGTGTAAGCATAGGAGAGTTATCGGTGCTGCATTTTCATCTTAACAGTACACTGGCATTTCTATATCTATTAGTTATGGGCTCCCTTGTAGCATACGGAAGCTATATTTATGCCGTTGCACATCTGCC
Source organism: uncultured Melioribacter sp. (assembly GCA_964600175.1). Taxonomy (GTDB): domain Bacteria; phylum Bacteroidota; class Ignavibacteria; order Ignavibacteriales; family Melioribacteraceae; genus Pyranulibacter. Next base: position 3,060 of record CAZRIQ010000170.1, read on the forward strand.
GGTCTCTTTTGTTTCAACATATGCTTATATAAATCCCGTTATAGCTTTGTTTTTGGGATGGCTTATTCTTGGTGAAACGATCAACGTACCAATAATAATTGGAGCCGTGGTAATTCTTGGCGGTGTGGGTTTGGTGAAGAAAGGAAGTTCAATGAACAAGCTGAATATGGGGGAAGTAGATTAGAAGTAAAACTCACCTTCGAGGTAAAGTGAAGAAGGATAGTACCAGTATTCAGTAAACTTATCTCCGAAAGTGAATTGGGTTCCGGCATTCAAATAAAAATTTTCGGTTACGGAATAATTTCCTACAATAGAAAAGTAACCGCTTCCGTCATTCAAATTTGTGATGTTTGTAACCGATGTCGTTAATAACGGAGTTAGTTGATACGAAACAGTTTCGGCGAGGTAATTTCTATTCAAGTTTAGGATTTCACCTTTCAGCAATCTTGCGAATTCGTAATTGAATTTATTTGTGATTCCTTCTCCGTTATAATGATATTCAATCATTCCGTAGAGCAGTGGTGTGAATTGGTAATCAGCACCTAAAATGAACTTGGCGTAGTTTTTACTTAAATCGTTTTTATCCATTGAAATAATTCCCTCACCTCGAACACCGGCGGCGAAAAGATTTCCTGCAAAATCGCATCCGGCGACAATTCTTTGATCGAAATAACCACCGATAATTGAAAAGTCATAAGTGTCAAAATTCGTTCTGAATCTGAATCCGTAATTGCTTTTATTAATTTTTTCCTGTGGGTTGTAGACAATATTTAAATCTGTGAAATTCCCAAAAATATATTTAAGTGAAATTACATCTGCACCATCTTTTTCCAATTTATAGTATGTGGCAGGATTAATTGGATTAAACAAATCTGTCGGATTCCAAACTCTTCCGTTGCCCCATGATATTCTTTGTCTCCCGATTTCGATACTCCCGAAATCGAAACCCTGTCTAAAGTAAAGCCGGTCAATAAAATGGATCAAAGAATAATTTTTCTCGTTGACCGGGTTCCAAGTTAAGTCTACAATTTGGCGATTTGTTTTTTCCGGCTGTTCTATTAGAAATCCTCCGAGTTCTCCGTGATAGAATCCGGAAATCTCATATTCCAAGTTGATTCTTGCGTTATCCCAAAGATAAAGTGTCGGGCGAAGTCTCAAACGTGTCAAATTAAGAAAACTATTTTGATCGATATTAAACAGTTGTGATAACTCTTTATTTGAAGACTGATAGATAGGAAGATCGACGACATAGCCGGAGAAATCAAAATTATATTGAGCAAATAAAATTGGACCGGAAAGGAAGCAAAGCAGAAAAAATATTTTTTTCATTTGCATCAATTATTGAATTTCTCCGTCTTTCAAAATGATGAGCTTTTTCGCTCTCTGTATTACCTGGTTATCGTGCGATGAAAAAATGAAAGTGATATTTTTTTCGGTATTCATTTTTTCCATTAAATCAAGGAGGATAGAGCCGGTTTTGCTGTCGAGGTTGGCAGTCGGTTCGTCTGCAAGAACAATTGTAGGATTATTTATTATTGCGCGTGCAACAGCAACTCTCTGCTGTTGCCCTCCACTCATTTCGTTAGGTCGTTTATCTGCAAGTTCTTCTATGCCCAGTTCGTTTAATAATTTAAGTGCTCTCTCACGCCTTTCTTTTTCGGGCATTCCCAAAAGCATCATGCTGAATTCAATGTTTTCCATTGCCGAAAGAACCGGTATCAAATTATAAGCTTGAAAAATGAAACCAAGATTGTGAAGCCTGAATTCCGACAGTTCTTTTTTTGATTTTTGGCTTAAGTCTTTTCCTTCGAAAAAAACTTTTCCGGATGTCGGTCTATCGAGCGCACCTAAAAGATTCAGCAAGGTTGTTTTCCCCGAGCCGGAGGGACCGGCAATCACAACATAAGCACCTTTTTCAATTGTAAGATTGATATTTTTAAGTGCATGCACCGGCACGCCGTTGTCCTGGTAAATTTTTTCAAGTGTTTCTGTTTTTAGAATTTCCATTTTGTTTCCGTTTAAAATTAGACATACCTTAAAGCATAAACCGGTTCCAGTTTTATCGCTTTATATGCGGGATAAATAGCACCGAGCACCGAAATGAACGGGATCGCAATTAAAGTTTTAACAATGTTTTCGATTAACAGTTGCGGGTAGATAATAGCACCGAGCCCGAAGGAATCCAAACTTTGAGCAAATATGCTTAAGTCTATTCCTGTGTTTGAAACGATAAGATTAAGTAGCATTGCAATTGCAAAACCAACTATGGTTCCAATAACTCCGAGTATGAATGCTTCCCATACAATCATCATAAACAGTTTTGAATTTTTCATGCCGATTGACATCAGCACGCCGAATTCATTTATCCTTTCAAAAACAGCCATCAACATTGTATTTACGATTCCGAAGATGAGTGCAAGACTTACTATCAGCGTAATTATAAAAGCCGATTCTTTGTATAGATCAAGTTGGATTATCAAGAGTGGTAAGATTTCTTTGTAAGAAAGAACTTCGTAGTTCGAACTTAATTTTGTTTTCAAATTGTCTGCAATTGCCTGGGCGCTTTCATAGTTGTTAACAATTAGTGCAAATTCGTAAATATTATTTCCGATGTCCATCATTGATTGAGCATTTGAAATCGGGATGTAGATATAAGTTTTATCAAATTCCGAAC
>CAZRIQ010000171.1:0-5723 GCA_964600175.1 uncultured Melioribacter sp.
ATTGTTTAGAAAAACGCTCCAAATTTACTAATTTCTCACGAAGTTTATGAGCAGCACACTTTTACCGTTTGGTAATGTATTCTTCAAATGAGCCTTCAGAAAGGAGTTAATTTTGCTAAACTGTTCTCGAGTATTTTGCCTTATCTTCCTTCCGTTCAATATAACCGTCAAAACACATTGCAATGTTACGGATTAGAAGTCTTCCCATTTCCGTTACAGTTAATTTTCTGTCTTTGATTTCCACAAGTCCGTCTGAAATAAATTCGACTAGTTGATTCAAACCCCATTCAAAGTATTTTTCAAATTGGATATTAAACTTCTTGTCGATTGTAGCAAAGTCCAATTCAAAATCGCACATTACTTTTGTTATTACGAATCGTCTTAAAAGATCGTCTTCGGTTAGGTAGTACCCTCTTTCTATCGGGAATACTTCATTGTTCAGCGCATCAAAATATTCTTTTTCCTTTTTGAAATTTTGAGAATAGATTCTCCCGATTTGACTAATGCTCGTTATTCCCATTGCATATAAATCTGTTCCTGCATGAGTGCTGTAACCCTGAAAATTCCTATACAACTTTTTCTCGCGCAGTGCAATTGCCAATTCATCATTTGGTTTTGCAAAGTGGTCCATACCGATGAATACATATCCGGCTGAGGTTAATTTTTCAATTGTCATTTTGAGTATTTCAAGTTTTTCTTCTGGATGCGGTAAATCTTCCGGTTTTATTAATGCCATATGCTTCTTAAGCCAAGGGACATGGGCATAGTTGAACACTGCAATTCTGTCAGGTGAAATATCAATTGTTGCGTCAACGGTTTTCGCAAATGATTCTACGTCTTGAAAAGGGAGACCGTAAATTAAATCCAGGTTAACGCTGTGAAATTTTAATTCCCGAATCCAATTTACAACTTGACGTGTCATGTCTTCCGGTTGGATCCTGTTGACCGCTTTCTGTACCGTTTCATTGAAATCCTGGACGCCCATGCTTATTCTGTTGAAGCCACCTTCGCGTAATGCAGCAAGATGTTCTTTCGTTAATCCGCGCGGATCGATCTCACAGCCTTCTTCAGCGTTTTCCTTGAATTGGAAACTCTTATTAATGTATGAGATCAAATCGGAAATTTCATCGGGATTCAAATGCGTCGGTGTTCCGCCGCCCCAGTGAAGCTGTATTACTTTTCTATCGGGGATTAAATATGTTCTGAGCGAATCGATTTCGTTCTTTAAGTATTTTATGTATTCCTGTATCCGAGAACGGTTGCGGGTTATTATCATATTGCATCCGCAGAAATAGCAGAGTGTATCGCAGAAGGGGATGTGGTAATACAACGATAAATCCGGCGGATTGTCCGCATTATTTGTTTTTATTATCTCATCGAGATACTGTTCATGTGTGAATGACTCGTTGAATTGCGGAGCCGTAGGGTAACTTGTGTAACGTGGTCCGGGCTTATCGTATTTCTTGATTAAATCTATATTTATTTTTAACATAGCTTACTCTTTTGAACCACGGAGATACAGAGGCACGGAGAAAAACTCTGTGCCTTCGTGCCTCTGTGGTATATTTTAATTATAAATATCCGTTTAACATTCTCTTAAAACCGCTAACTAATTTTGGCACATTGAAATTAATTAACAAACCTAGTTTCTTATCGGCAAGTTTCAAATAAGTTAATAATTGTGCTTCATGAACAGGTAGTATAGTTTCAACAGCCTTTAATTCAATAATTATTTCCTTTTCCACTAAAAGATCAATTCTAAAATCAGAATTTAAATTCTCACCTTTATAAATAACCGGAACGGGAACTTGTCTTTGAACAAATAAGTGCCGGTTGCAAAGTTCTTTATATAAACATATTTCGTACACACTTTCCAATAATCCAGGATCTAAGTTTTTGTGAACTTCAATAGAACAATCAAGAATAATTCCACTAATTTTATTCAGTTCTTCTTTGTTCATTTTTATTTGTCTCAGCGGTGAAATATTTTACTTTCTTCTTTTACAACGTCTACCAAATACTTGGCATTTTCCGGTGAAACATCAGGTAAAATTCCATGACCAAGATTAAATATGTGCCCGTTACCTTTACCAAACGATTCCAAAATTTTCATCGCTTCCAGTTTTATTTTCTCTTTACTTCCCAAAAGAACTGCGGGATCGAGATTACCTTGAAGTGCTACTCTATCTCCAATTCTCTTTCTCACTTTACCGAGATCTATTGTCCAGTCGAGCCCAATTACATCTGCACCTGATTTTGCTAATTTTTTTAGCTTAGAGTGAATGCCCTTAGCATAAACAATCACAGGCTGTTCTTTTCTCTGTACTTCCGAAATCACTTGTTCAATATAAAGAAGAGAGAACTCTTCATAATCCGAAGGGGAAAGTAAACCTCCCCATGTATCAAAAATTTGTACTGCATCTGCACCAGTTTCAATTTTTGCGCTTAAGTAGTCCGCAACTGCTTTTGAAATCTTTGCAAGGAGTTTATGAGCCAGTTCCGGCTGATTATAAATGAATTTTTTGATCTTCGAAAAATTTTTCGATCCATTCCCTTCAACCATGTAAGTCATGAGTGTCCATGGTGAACCGCTGAAACCTATTAACGGTACCTTTCCATTCAATTCCTTTCTAGTCAATATAACAGCATCCATTACGTATTTTAAGTCTTTTGTCGGATCTATGTTTTTCAGCATCTTTACATCACTTTCATTTTTGATCGGATGAGGAAACTTCGGTCCTTTCCCTTCATCCATCAACAAGTTCATTCCCATCGCTTCCGGAATAACAAGAATATCGGAAAAGATTATAGCAGCATCAACGCCAATAATATCGACCGGCTGAATAGTTACTTCTGCTGCAAGTTCGGGAGTCTTGCACATCGTGAGAAAATCTGCTTTCCTTCTGATTTTCCTATACTCGGGGAGATACCTACCGGCCTGCCGCATTATCCAAATCGGGGTTCTCTCTATCTTCTCTTTTTACATGCACGTAAAAACAAATCATTTTCCAGCTTCAAAAGGCATTCTCCTTTTGGAACTTATATTTCCTGGAAAAGGTAATATTCGACAATCGCTTTGCATAAATCTTCCAGCGTGTTTTTCTTTGGTAAAACATTAACAATAACGTTGCGCTCTTTAATTGCTGCTTCGGTAGTCGGACCAATTGCCGTAACCAAAGTATTTCTAAAATAGGCAGACGGATTTCCCAATTCCATTAATTCAACAAACGCATCGAATGTGGAGGGACTTGTGAAAATGAATATGTCCGGTTTTCGTTTCAACAAACTGTTTATTGTTTCCAGCAAGTCGTCTTTTGTATTTACTTCCACATTGTAGATGGGGATGGTATTAACCGATGCCCCTAATATTTCCAATCCTTCACGTAAGTTCGTTTTAGCGATAGCAGAACTCGGTACAAGAAATTTTTTGTTAAAGACATTTTCTTTTCGAAACAGATTGAGCAATCCCTCAGCAGAAAAATTGTCGGGGATCAAATTAACCGGGATATTTAATCTTCTGCATACTTCTGCTGTTTTTGTCCCAACTGCAGCGATTACAACTGTAGAGAAATCTAAATCATATTCTTTTGACTGCTCAAAAAATATTTCAACAGCATTACCGGAAGTGAAAACTAAATAATCGTAATAAGAAAAATTTTGTAATGCGTTGGTCAAGTCATCGTTATTAGCAATTGGTACAGCTTTAATTGTAGGGAAGTAGATGATTCCGGCCCCTGCATTGATAAGTGTATTCACTTTACTTTCCGAAGCAGCGTCTTTAGTCAATAATACGATTTTATTTTTTAACAGCTTTTCCACTTTCAGTATTATCTCTTGTTATAAATGTCATTCAGAATATCGCCTGCACCTGCTTTCACCAAGTTCACTGCTAATTTTTTCCCTAATTGTTCCGGTCGGTTTTTACTGCCGCGCATTTTCTTTCTGAACGACAGACTCCCATCTAAAGCACCAACGTATGCTTCAAGATATAAACCGTTATTTCCAGATTTTGCATAAGCGCCGATCGGTACCTGGCATCCTCCCTCAAGTTCTTTTAGTAAAGCTCTTTCGGCCCTGACTGCCGAGAATGTTTGTTCATCATGTATCGTATGAAGGAATTCATATGCGAATTTATTTGACGATTTTATTTCTATTCCAAGAGCACCCTGACCTACAGCCGGTAAAATTTGTTCTACCGAAATTACCGATGAAACATATTTTTGTAGTTTCAATCTCTCAACGCCGGCACGTGCAAGTATTATAGCATCCCATTTGGATTCCCCAAATTTTTTTATTCTTGTCGGCACATTTCCTCTAATCTCTTCAATGACCAAATCCGGGCGGAGATGAAGCAATTGCGATTTCCTTCTTAACGAACCTGTTGCAACGACGGCATTCTCTTTTAGATTCAGTAACGTTATCCCTTTTTTCTTTGCGATTAATACATCCTCTACCGAATGACGTTTTGTAACGGCGGCTAACATAAGTCCGTCGGGAAGTTCGGTTTCCAAATCTTTCAAACTATGAACAGCGATATCAATTGAACATTTTAATAATTCGTTTTCAAGTTCTTTTGTAAATAAACCCTTGTCGCCAATTTTAGATAAGGCTTTATCAAGAATTCTATCGCCTTTTGTCTTTATAATTTTTATTTCAACGGAAAGATTTTTGTTCTTCTTCTCAAGTTCTTTTTTTACAAAGTTTGCCTGCCAAAGAGCCAGATCACTTCCCCTCGAACCGATTATTAGCTTTATTTTATCCATTCAATCCTTCTTGCCATTTTCAGTTTCGTTAGGGTCAAAGCCGTTCGAATGAACTTTATCGAGGTCGAATAATTCTTTTAACACGGCGGCGCGGCTCGAAACGTCATCTATATTTGTACCGGTTTCCGCCATGTGCCGCAGTTTGATTGTCGGGTTGTGCAGAAGCCGCCCGATCATTCTTCTTGTCATATCTTCGAGTTTATTATAATCTTCCACGGAGATCTTATGTTTTATTTTTTCGAGTTCATCGTTTCTGATATCTTCAAAAAATTCTCTTAATGATTTTATTGCCGGAACAATTTCCAATGCATTATACCAGCTAAAAAAGTTTACTAGTTCTGCCATCACTATTTTATTTACAAGCGGGATTTCACTTTTCCTCTTTTGAACATTCTTGTTAACAATGATTTTTAATGAATCCATATCGTTATAGAATACGTTTTCCAATTTCTTTACATTTGGGTCAATATCTCTGGGTACGGCAATATCCATAAGAACAACCGGCGTATTCTTCCTTTTTTTCATCATTGTTTGAATATCATCGAAGTGGAGAATCAATTCTTCGGCACTTGTTGCACTTAAGATTATGTCAAAGTTATGAATATGTTCTTTCATGAATTGGAAGGGAACTATTTCGCTGTGCACTTTTCCCGCAAGCTGTTCAGCCTTTGACAACGTTCTGTTACAGATAGCAAGTTTCCCAATGCCCAAATCTTTCAAATGTATGGTAGCTAGTTCACCGGTTTCCCCGGCTCCGATAACAAGCGCTGCTTTTTTATCAAGGTTTGAGAAAATCTTTTCTATAACTTGAACCGCAGCATAACTAACGGTAACAGCTCCTTCGCCTATGGCAGTTTCCTTAATTGCCCTTTTACCGGCTTTAACGGCGAAGTCGAAAATCCTTCGCATAATTGTTCCGGCAAAGTTCAAGTCCTCGGAGATTTCAAATGATTCTTTTGT
>CAZRIQ010000172.1:0-5710 GCA_964600175.1 uncultured Melioribacter sp.
CTGTTTCTTTTTCCATTTCCGTTATAGCAGAATCTGCATGCCCTTTCCAAATGAGTATTCTACCAATACACATATGTGCATTTGGAAAACGAGGATTCAGCTCAAGGCATTTACTATGTGCTTTTTCCGCTTGATCGAGCAAGCCAGCGTAAAATGAATAAAGTCCCAGGTTATTGTTTCCCGATGTGCTGATTGGATTTAGCTCTATTGAATGCTTAGCCAAATTAATTGCATCATTAAATTTCCCAAGTGTAAAATCTAAAGCTGCTGCGTTACTGACAACTGAAGCATTCCCGGGTTCAAGTTTCATAGCGTGCTGATATGCTTCATCTGCCCCACTCCAATCCCAATCATAACTCCCTTTTATCCAACCCATTAACGAATATGCCTCTGCAAGATTCGGATCAATTTTAAGCGCTTTATTCACATCTTGTCTGGCTTTAAGGTAACCTTCGTCAACCGGCAGATAACCGTTATCCGCCTGCGCACTGTAAGAATGTGCTAAAGCTACCCAGGCAGGAGCATAGTTTGAATCAATCGATAATGACTGTATGTAATAAACTGCCGACTTTTCAAAATTTTCCTTACCTCGCAGATCAAAAAAGTGTTTTCCAAGCAGATACGCATTGTAAGCTTCCGGATCTGTTTTTTGTTCTGAGACTGTTGTTTCTTTACCAAGCAGGGTTGCATTTAGTGCTTCCACTACTGAACTTGTAATAGAATCTTGCAAAGCAAATATGTTTTCAAGCTTACCGTCGTATGTATCTGACCAAAGTGTAGCATCAGTTTCTACATTTACCAGGTCGGCAGATATTCGCAATTTATTACCGGATTTTTGTACACTTCCTTCAAGTATATGCTTTACGTTAAGTTTTGCGGCAATGGTTTTAATATCGGTTTTGGTTCCTTCAAATGAAAAAGAAGAAGTGCGGGCGGTAACACGAAGTTTCGGATTCTTCGAAAGTGTGTTGATTAACTCTTCCGATAATCCGTCGGAAAAATATCCCTGGTCATTTTTGGGACTCATGTCGGTGAAAGGCAAAACTGCTATGGATTTAACCATATCTGTTTCGTTGATACCTTTTGAAAACGGAATAAATAGATATAAAACGACCGCAATAATTACTACTATTGCACCGGCGATCACCCATCGCAACTTAATTGGTCTGGCAATTCTTTTAATACTGCCACCGTTACTGATTGTACGCAATTCCTTTGCAAGTTCATCAGCTGTCTGATAACGATCACCAGGATTCTTTGCAAGTGTTCTGCTTATTATATGCTGGAGTTCTGCATCAATTTCAGAAACATGTTTTGGCTGCTCGTTTAAGATGGAATATATTATTGCCTGGTCATAATCTCCCTTAAATGGCATTTCTCTGGTAAGCATTTCGTAAATCACTACTCCTAAAGACCAAATATCCGAACGGTTATCAACTTCATTTCCTTTTGTTTGTTCCGGAGACATATAGGCAACTGTTCCAATCGTAGTACCCAACTGGGTTATTTGTGAACCGCCTCTTACCTTTGCGAGGCCGAAATCCATTATCTTTACTTTGCCGTCATTAGTAATCATTATGTTTTGGGATTTTATGTCTCTATGCACAATCTCTTTTTTATGAGCCGCTTCCAATCCTTCTGCAATTTGAACTCCTATGTTAATTGCTTCTTTGGTAGGAATCGAACCGGATTTTATTTTATTTTTTAACTCAACCCCCTCAATAAATTCCATAACTATAAAAGTATCTTCGCCGGATTCTTCAATTGCATATATTGTAGCAATATTAGGATGGCTCAGTGCTGCTGCTGCCCTAGCTTCAATTTTAAATCTTTCTCTATCTTCGGAGTTACCGGCAATATGTCTCGGTAAAAATTTAATAGCTACCCTACGTTCCAAATTCACATCTTCAGCCAAATAGACTACACCCATTCCACCTTCGCCGAGTTTCTCAATTATCTTATAATGAAGAATTGTTTCGCCAATCATTAGCGTTAATTCCCTTCAATCAGTTTAATATATCCGGGTTCATTACGTATGTTGTCAAAATCCGGATCTCGTTTTATCCACTCAAAGTTTTCATAACCGTTCTTTACTGCATCGGTTAAAAGTTCGGCTGCACGTTTAGGTTCATTTAGTCTTGAATAAAGACAGGCTCCGTAGTACATCATAATCGGATCATTAAAACTTAACTCAAGTGCATTGTCTCCTTCGGTCTTAGCTTCTTGATACCTTTCAAGTTTTGCAAGTGTTACTGCGTATGCCATTCTTCTATAGGCATCTTCCGGATGTTGGTTCAAATATTTAGGTACAATTTCTACGACTTTTTGAAGAGTCTTTTTATAATTTTCTTCATCATTCATTCTTTCATAATACATTTCCAAATCGTCGTACGCGGTAAAAAAATTAGGATTAATAGAAACTACTTTTTTTAATGCTTCAAGAGCTTCAATATCACGATCGGTAGTGTGATAAATTCTTGAAAGAATCCAATATGCATTGAAATTATTCGGATCAAGAGAAATGGCTTTTTTACTGGCAGTCAAGGATTCTTCCAATTCATCTTTTCCAAAATAAGCCAGTCCCAATGCCGCGTAAGCTTCCGATAAAGTGGGATCATACATCAAAGCCTTTAAACTCACATCCATCGCTTTATCTACCCAACTGACCTGACGATCAAAATCACGATACATTATTCCGTAAGCTTCGCCCAACCCGGCATATGCGGAAGCAAATCGTGAATCAAGTTCTACCGCTTTTTGGAAAAGTAATATTGCAAAGTCCAAATTGTTCTTGGTTCGATTAGCAAGGAAATTTCTGCCTTTTAGGTAGCAATCGAAAGCTTCGGCATTTAATGTTGAACGTTTTGTTAAGCCCACTTTTTCAACCGGTGATAGCTTTAAAGTAAGCGCGTCAACTATTTCTTTTGAAACTTTTTCCTGAATGTCGAATATATCTGCAAGTTTACCTTTGTAAGTTTCACCCCAAAGCTGTGTGCCTCTTTCAACATCTATCAGCTGAACTGAAATTCTAAGGTCATCTTTAAATTTTCTAACACTGCCTGCCATTATGTATCTTACATTGAGTTCTCTTCCTATTGTTCTTACATCTTTCTTAGTTCCTTTAAACTGTGCGGTATTAGTTCTGGCAACGACGCTCACTTCTTTTATCTTCGATAAGTTTATTATAAGTTCTTCTGCAAGTCCGTCCGCAAAATAATCTGTTTCTTTATCGGGACTAATATTTTCAAATGGAAGCACGGCAATTGACTTTTCATTTTCGTTTTTGACATGATTTTTATTTTTGTTGATCTCTTCATTCAAATCCTTTAAAAAGTCGGCTGCATTTTGATACCTTGCATCGGGATTTTTACTAAGTAATTTATTTACCGGCTGGTCCAACCAAACCGGTATTTCAATATTAGAAGAGTGGATCGATTCGGGTTCCTCATTTAGAATTGAATAGATGACTGCCTGTTCATATTCCCCTTTATACGGCATTTGACCGGTTAACATTTCATATAAGATTACTCCCATCGACCACAAATCCGTACGGTGATCTACTTTCTCTCCTCGCGCTTGTTCAGGAGACATATACGCTGCAGTTCCGATTGTTGTGCCTAATCTTGTTATTTGAGAACTTCCCTTCACCTTTGCCAAACCGAAATCCATTATCTTTACTTGCCCGGTTTGTGTTAACATTATGTTATTACTCTTTATATCTCTGTGCATTATTCCTTTTTGATGAGCTTCTTGTAATCCTTTCGCTATCTGTTCTATTATATTTATCGACTCCTCAATACTTAATATCCCTTTCTTTATTTTATCTTTCAGTTCCGGTCCGTTTATATACTCCATCACAAAGAATACTTGATCTTTGGTTTCTTCAATTGCATGAATAGTTGCAATATTGGGATGATTCAAAGCAGCAGCAGCTTGAGCTTCATTTGTAAATCTGGCTCTTTCTTCTTCGTCCGAAGAGATAAATCCGGGTAAAAATTTAATAGCTACTTCACGTTTAAGTTTATTATCCTCGGCTTTATAAACTATACCCATTCCACCCTCACCGAGCTTCTCGAGAATTTTGTAATGAAGAACTGTTTCGCCCAACATAATTGCCCTCTTAATGGATTAAATAATTTTTAAAAATTTCTAATAAGTTTTTAGAGTCCGGCTAGTTCTTTATGCCTCTCGGGAAATAAATTATTTTTTTAATCTCACTAGTAATAAGCCGGTTGCTGAATTCAATGAATAGTCCGCATGCTGCGATTATGTCCGTTTTTATTGTACTTCCACCCCATGTACATCCGTTTATCATTAATTTAACAGGTGCCATTGCCATTTGATCAAACCATCCGCCGGAAATTATGTATTTTCCGTTTTCATCAACTTTAATTAAGTAATTTGAATTTTTTGTCTGTAATTGTATTTCATCCCCAGGATGCAGATCGGATTTTCTGACTTGATGCAGATTATCAGCCATGGCTATAATATTTTCTAATGAATAATTCATAAAATTATTTACCCCCTTTATTTTGAACCATCGTAGTCATATTTAATCATCTCATTGGATAAATTGTCTTATTATTAATTAGTAAACTCACTTTTTATATGTGCCTTAATCGATTGAATAAACTTAGTCTAGTTAATTTTCTTCACCAAAAGCATTGTCATATCATCAAATTGAGGTTCTTTCTGCATATGGTTTTTTACGGTCTGAAATACGTTTTCGGTGATTTCTTTGCATGATTTATCTTTGTTTGAAATTAACAATTCCAGTAATCTATCTTCTCCAAATTCTTCTTCAACTGCATTCATCGCTTCTGTTATGCCATCAGTATAAATAACTATCAAATCCCCTACATTCAATTTTGTACACCCTTCCGAATAAAGGCTATCCGATAAACATCCGAGCATTATTCCACCCTCACTCAATTTTTTTACTTCAGCTTCTTTCGTAATTAATAAAGGATCGTTATGACCGGCATTTACATAAGTAATTTCATCGCTCCCCAAATCGAGTACACATACAAAGAGAGTTACAAATTTTGAAGTGTCCGTACTTTGATAAAGAAGAATATTGGAACGATTCATAGCCTCATTGCAGGGTGAATCAAACAAAATTTGGCTTCTCAACGTAGCTTGAACATTAGCCATTAATAATGAAGCCGGTAGTCCTTTGCCCGTTACGTCTCCCAAACAAAAAGCAATTTTTTTATCTTTAATATTAATAAAGTCGTAATAATCACCGCCTACTTCTTTGGCCGGTATGTTTTGAGCATAAATATCATAATTTTTTACCGGGGGTACTTTTTTAGGAAGTAAGTTTCTTTGTATTTCTGCAGCATGTTTTAATTCTTCCCGCATTGCAATAAATTTTTGTTCATCTTCATGCAAACGCGCATTTTCAATTACATGAGCCGATTGAGAAGCTATTATCCCGAGTAACCGTTCATCGTCGCCGGAAAATTCCAGGTTATCTTTTTTATTAAATACGGTAATAATTCCAGTAAGCTGTCCTTTCATTAATAAAGGGACACTTATAAAGGATTTGATTTTCGATTCGGCCTCGGGAGGACTTACAAATCGTTTATCGTTCGATACATCATTCACTGTTATAGGTTTTTTATTCAACATAATCCAGCCTACAATTTGGTTGTCCAGCCTGTACGCATAATTGATTTTACTTTCGTCGGCTTTCCTTATCATTGTT
>CAZRIQ010000173.1:0-5690 GCA_964600175.1 uncultured Melioribacter sp.
CTTAACTGTACACCATACTCGGAAAACTTGGTACGACGGCTTAAACCGTGTTCCCCCGGAGGATAATTTCTTTTTTCAATAGGGCACTTTTCCGAAAAACATTTGCTCCCTTTCAAAAATAATTTTTGTCGTTCCCTTCTGCATAATTTGCAACTTGAGCCTGTGTATCTTGCCATCTACTTTTATCTCCTTTATACTCTTCTCTTTTTAGGTGGTCTGCAGCCGTTATGAGGAATAGGCGTATTATCTTTGATTGATAATATCTGAAGTCCGGCTGTATTTAATGCTCTGATAGCAGCTTCTCTTCCGGAACCGGGTCCCTTCACAAATACATCGATTTTTCTTAAACCTAAATCGTAAGCTTCTTTTCCCGCTGCTTCTGCAGTTACTTGAGCCGCATACGGCGTGTTTTTCCTGGAACCTTTGAAACCATTCTTTCCGGCGGAAGACCATGATATTGTGTTTCCGTAGATGTCCGTAACCGTAACAACAACATTGTTAAAAGATGCTCTTATATGAGCAACTCCAACCGCATCAACATGGACTTTCTTTTTTGCTTTCTTTACTACTTTAGCCAAATCTGTCTCCTATTTATAAATTATTACTTCTTAGCCGGGGTTTTCTTCTTACCGGCAACAGTTTTACGTTTACCTTTTCTCGTTCTGGAATTCGTTCTTGTTCTTTGACCTCTAACCGGAAGTCCTCTTCTATGACGAATTCCCCTGTAAGTACCGATATCCATCAGTCGTTTAATGTTCTGCTGGACTTCACTCCGAAGCGCACCTTCAACTTTATATTCCGTAGTCATTATTGAACGAATACGGGCAACTTCTTCTTCGGTTAAGTCTTGAACTTTCTTATCGGGATTAACTTCGGATCTCTTAAGAATATTCAGAGACGCTTTTTCGCCTATTCCGAATATGTAAGTTAAGCCGATATAAACTTTTTTTTGTTTTGGTAAATCAATACCTGCTAAACGAGCCAAATCAATAACCTCCTAATTAGGTTTTAACCTTGTCTTTGTTTGTGTTTAGGATTCTTGCAAATAACTCTAACAACACCTTTTCGCTTGATTATTTTGCAATGTTCGCAGATCTTTTTTACTGACGATCTAACTTTCATTTAAGTACCTCTATTTATACCTATATGTAATTCTGCCTTTGTTCAAATCATAAGGCGATAATTCAATTGCCACCTTATCGCCAACCAAAATTTTTATAAAATGCATACGCATCTTGCCGGATATATGAGCTAAAATTTCGTGTCCGTTATCGAGCCTAACTTTAAAATGAGCATTAGGTAATGTTTCCGTAACAACTCCGTCAACTTTAATTGGTCCTTGTTTAGCCATCTATCTATATCTTAGTTAATATTTCCGGTTTACCGTCAACAATCGCAATCGTATGTTCAAAATGTGCTGAAGGAGAACCATCTGTTGTAAAAACCGTCCATCCGTCCGGCGCTACATTCACTTTGTAAGAACCGGCATTTACCATCGGTTCGATTGCAATAGTCATCCCGTTTTTCAGAACCGTCCCGGTTCCTTTCTTACCGAAATTGGGTACCTGGGGATCTTCATGTAAATACTTTCCAACCCCGTGACCGCACAACTCTCTAACAACCGAAAATCCATGCTTCTCAACATATGTTTGAACAGTATTTGAAATATCGCCAAGTCTATTATCGGCTACCGCCTGTTCAATACCGAGGTAAAGAGATTCTTCGGTAACGCGCATCAATTCTTTCTTTTCATCCGAAACTTTTCCGATCTCAACCGTCAATGCAGCATCACCGTAAAAACCATCTTTTTCTACACCGACATCAATAGAAAGAATCTCTCCTTCTTTCAGAATACGGTTGCCGGGAATCCCGTGAACAACCTCGCCATCAATTGAAGAACAAATCGCGCCGGGGAAATCAAACGAACCGGCTTGCGAATAACCTTTGAATGCCGCTCTGGCATTATTACTTAAAATATAATCTTCAGCTAACTTATCTAATTCAATCGTCTTTATTCCGGGTTTCGCATATTTCTTCAGTAGTTGCAAAACCTCGGCAACAATCTGGCAACTCTCTCTTATCCTATCAATTTCTTTTTTTGTTTTTATTAAAATCACTTTAAAACTTGTTTAAAGCCTTCTTCCTCTCACTTTACCGGCTTTCATAAAGCCGTCATAATGGCGCATCAACAAGTGGGATTCGATCTGCTGCAAAGTATCGAGCGCAACACCAACGATAATCAAAAGACTTGTGCCGCCGAAAAACGATGCGAAACTTCCGGTAACTCCGAAACGTGAAATAAATGCCGGGAGTATTGCAACAATCGCCAGGAAAATTGAACCGGGTAAAGTGATCTTTGTTAAAATATTGTCGATAAACTCGGAAGTTTGTTTCCCGGGTCGAATTCCAGGAATAAAACCGCCTTGTTTTTTCATTGTTTCAGCTACTTCTTGCGGATTAAATGCAATAGCTGTATAGAAATAAGTAAAGAACACAATCATTACGGCATATATAGCCGAATATGTAAACGATCTATATGTAAAGTAACCCGCAACTGCTGCGGCAAATTCACTATCCGGGAAAAACGAAAGAACAGTACTTGGTAAAAACATAATTGCCTGGGCAAATATAATAGGCATAACTCCCGCCGTATTAACACGTAACGGAATGTATTGAGTTACACCGCCGTAAACTTTTCTTCCCACAACTCTCTTGGCATATTGAACAGGAATCCTCCTTGTTCCTTGTGTAACAAGAACAACACCGGCAATAACAAGAACCATAAACGAAAGAATCACAACTTCAATTACCAGGTTACGCTGACCGGCAGATATAAGTCTGTATTCATCAAGCACGGCGAACGGGAACCTGTTGATTATACCGATAAAGATTATAAGTGAAATACCGTTACCGATTCCCTTATCGGTTATTTGCTCGCCCATCCACATCATGAAGACCGTACCGGCAACCAAAAAGATAATCGTAGAAATCGACCAGCTTAAGCCTCTAACCGCGTCCGGTACAACCGGCATGCTGTTGTAATTCAAGCTCAGTAGGTGAATGGTAACACCCCAAGCCTGCATAGCTGAGATTAAAACAGTTCCGTACCTGGTCCATTGTGTAATTTTCTTTCTGCCTTCTTCGCCTTCGCGCTGCAGCTTTTGAATATAAGGAACAACAGCACCGGCAAGCTGAAGTATAATAGATGCACTGATGTAAGGCATTATACCCAGAGCAAAAACCGCAGCGTTAGAGAATGCACCGCCGACAAACAGGTCATACAAACCGAACAAATTGTTCGACGTAGTGTTGGACATCGCTTGGGACAATAAATGTGTGTCGATGCCGGGCAATGTAATGTGTGCGCCGAGTCTAACAACAAGCAGTAAAGCGAGAGTATAAATTATTCTCTGCCTTAACTCGTGAATCTTAAAAATATTTCTGAAAGTATCCTGAAATTTACTCATTAAATTTTAATCTCTTTTGTGGTTCCACCAACGGATTCAATTTTTTGCTTTGCAGAAGAACTAAATGAATTTGCTTCAACATTTAGTTTGGCTTTCAGTTCGCCGTTTCCCAAAATTTTATAAGGAGCGGCTGCCTTCGATATAACCCCGGTTTTATAAAGAACTACCGCATTGATTACACCGTCTTCTACTTTTTTAGAATCTACCAGCTGCTGCAATCTATTCAAATTAACGACCTGGTATTCCGTTCTGAACGGACTCTTGAAACCGCGTTTGGGAACTCTTCTCTGCAGAGGCATTTGACCGCCTTCAAACCACGCTCTGAATTTGGCACCGGCTCTCGATCTCTGCCCGTTCATTCCTTTCGTTGCTGTTCCACCGTGACCAGAACCTTCGCCGCGACCAATTCTCTTTATTCTCTTTTTTGAACCTTCTGCGTATTTCAAGTTGCTTAAAATATCCATTTATTCACCCTATGCTTCAATCTCTTCAACTTTTAAAAGATGCGATACTTTCCTAATCATTCCCCTAATTTGGGGAGTATCGTTTTTAACTACAAAATAATTAGGTCTTCCCAAACCAAGCGCTTCAATTGTAAGCTTTTGATCTTTAGGTCTATCGATAATACTTCCCGTCTGTGTTATTTTCAGTTTCTTTGCCATTAGAATTCTCAATTATTAAATAATTCACTTACCTGCATTCCTCTCTTAAATGCCATCGACCTAGCATCGATAATAGAAAGCAGTCCGTTGAGTGTAGCTTTAACCTGGTTGTGAGGATTACTCGAACCAAGTGATTTTGTCAAAACATCCTGAACACCAGCCGCTTCAAGAACCGCACGAACTCCGCCGCCGGCAATCAAACCGGTACCGGGCGAAGCGGGTTTCAACAAAACTTTTCCGGCTCCGAATTTTCCAATAATTTCGTGAGGAATGGTTCCTTTAATTACGGAAACCCTGTAAACATTTTTCTTGGCGTCGTCTATTCCTTTTGAGATTGCATCAGTAACTTCATTAGCTTTACCGAGTCCTACACCGACGTGTCCGTTACCGTCACCAACAACAACAATAGCATTAAAGCTGAATCTTCTACCGCCTTTAACAACCTTGGCAACCCTATTAATATGAACAATCTTTTCTTTAAGATTATCAAGACCCGAAATTTTTTTGTTTCTCAAGTTAAACTCCCTAATTACAATTTTTTGTTACACAATTGTTTAGCTGCCGGGGGAGGATTCGAACCTCCACATACGGCTCCAAAGGCCGCTGTCCTGCCTTTAGACGACCCGGCAAAGTCTCTCCCGTATCACATAGAATCAAAATTTCAATCCCCCTTCTCTTGCGCCGTCTGCAACTGCTTTAATTCTGCCGTGATATGCATAACCGCTTCTATCAAATACAACGCTCGAAATTCCTTTCTCGCCGGCTTTTTGAGCAAGAAGTTTTCCAACCAGCTTACCCTTTTGAGTTTTTCCTTTAGCAGTTTTTATGTCGCCTTCAATTTCTTTAGACAAGGACGAAGCTGCAACTAAAGTTTGACCTTTGGTATCGTCCACCAACTGAGCATAAATTTGATTTAAACTTCTAAAAACACATAAGCGAGGACGCTCAGCCGTTCCGGATAGATTCTTGCGTACTCTGGTTCGTTTTCTTTCCCGTCTTTTGTTATCCTTTATAAACATTTTCTTTTATGTCTCCCGCTTTTACTTACCGGCTGTCTTTCCGGCTTTTCTAATAATTGTTTCGTCCGAATATTTAACGCCTTTACCTTTATAAGGTTCGGGTTTTCTGAATGATCTGATTTTAGCTGCAACCAGCCCAACCAATTGTTTATCGGCACTTGTGAGGGTAATAATAGGATTTGCACGCCTCTCAGTTTTCGCTTCAACCTTTACCTCTTCCGGAATAAGGAAATGAATATCATTCATAATAACCCATGAAAAATATTGACGTACATATTCAGTGTCTGCCGTACTTGTTGGAGAAGGAATGCGGTAAACAAAATGCTCATCTTTGAGTAAATTTTAAACATGGGAGCAATTATTATTAAAGCGGATAAAAAACGTAACAGAATTCTTTCGGAACTTGCCCGCAGGTTGGGAGGAAATGTTGTCGACCTGGATGATGAGCAATATGAAGATTTTGTTCCGGGCTCGATGATGGATGAATCCAAAACGGGCGAAACTGCTGACAAAGAGTCGATCATGTATAAATTATAAGGTAA
>CAZRIQ010000174.1:0-5674 GCA_964600175.1 uncultured Melioribacter sp.
ATATAAAAATTCCTTTATCTGTTCCTTAGATTTCTCGCCGCCATTCTTATCTGTCTCCAAAAAATTGTCGAATACTCATTTTCATAAGCAGCGTAATTTTCAACTTTAATATCGATTTGCATTGTTGTAATTTCCCCGGGAACCAAAACCGGAACAGTTAATTCATTCCCGAGTGAATTGTAATATGTTAAATGAAATAGTGTAACTCCCATATTGGATCCTCGCGGAACTTCACTATTGACAACTCTATATAAAATTCTATCGTTTGGATTTGGTGTGGATGCTAATTCACTCAACGCACCTATATAATAGTGAACTGTATCGGGGATTCCGTCGTAATCGACATCGGTAAAAAACGAAATTGAGTTTGAATCTGCCGATAAAATTGATTTTGACGGATCGGGGATTGCCTCCCAGTTTTTACAGTATCCGATTTTTTTAAAATCATATTCGAGTATTTGAACAAGGTCTACTAGGTTTTGCTGTACAATTAACTCGCCGCCATAGGTGTAAGTGTTTTTTACGGCTGAATCGTCAATGCGGAATAATATCATCAATAACATTCCCCCGATAATAGATGAGCCAAGAATATCGATTATTGTGCTAAAGCCCATGGATCACCTGAAATACCAATAACTGAAAATTGTGTTTAAACGAACAGTATCCAACATAGACGGACTAGTAATGGTAACGGTTAATTTTTTGTGCCAAGTTCTTACGCTGGATTTTACATCCGGGTTTGAAGGATCGACATACACGACTTTGCAGCTGATATTAAAAACAGCAGATTGAAATGTAGAATCTCCTTCAGTTGATTTTGTAAACCCGTTGTAATCGTCGAAATCATTGTAATCCGGATATACTTCCCACGAACCGTGTCCCAAGCTATTTGGATCTGTTAAACTTGACAAGCTGCTAACGGTATTTGTATCTGTTGCTGCATCGAAAGCTTTACTAGTTGCTTCTTCGATTATTGACGTACCGAGCGATACAGCCATCACGCCAAATTTTGTATCGAGCATTACCGAGGAAGTGTGGAAGAAAACATTGTTTATCCGGAGGATAACTAGTGAAAGAAGAACAATTGCCCCCATCGTAATAAGCATCTGACCGGTATTCATTTTGCGTTTTTAAGAAATGTGCATTTTATGTTCAATTATCATGCGAGATTAATAAGTGTGCAATGTCGGATAAATCGGAGGTTTGTTGAATCCAACTCGTCGTTATATGTAAAAACGACAGGTAAAAATGTAAAGCTGTAATCCAAAACTGTTTTGCAGGAAATAATTCTTTGATTGAAAGTTGTTATATTAATTATGTATAAAATCGGGTAATTAAATGGATCCTATTAATATTTTAGCAGCAATCGGTGTGTTTTTGTCGATAAGTGCAAATTGGTCGGGCGCAAGAAAAGGGCTGAAAACATCAATCACTAAAGTAGTAGAAAGACCGTCTTCGTTTCTTCAAAAAGTCCCGCCTAATATTGCCGTACTCGTTTTACTTTTAGTGATTGCCGGCATTTTTAACTTTGGAGTTTTATCCGATGAATTGAAAAATAGTTATCAATGGGTTCGGGTTGTAGGTCTAGTTGTTTTCTATGTTTTTTCTTGGCTGCAAGTTGTATCTTACCGTTCGTTGGGAAGCAGCTATGCACAGGATGTAGTAATCTTAAAAAAGCATGATCTGCATACAAACGGCATCTATAAAAGTATCAGACATCCGCAATATTTAAGTCAATTTTTAAGTGACCTTGGTGCTGGTGTTGCGTTAATGAGTTACCTGGTTGTACCGGTTGTCTTGTTTGTAGAACTTCCCCTGTTTATAATGAGGGCGTCTTTGGAAGAAAAATTTTTGTCAATGCATTTTAAAGAAGAATATAGTGCTTATAAAAAACGCAGTGGGTTTTTCATTCCTTTTCTCGGGTAATAGTATAAATGAGTAGAAAGAAATTACTACTACTTTGTTTTTTCTTCTTTGTATCGGGTCTCTCCGCTCAAAGGTTGTTGAAAATTACTGTCGACTCCGGCGGTGAAGAAGGCTACCTTTCGTATATCGTGAGAAATGGAATTTCGTATGTTTCTTCGAAAGAAATAGCCGGGCTTTTCTCCGTCCCTTTTTATTACAACAGCGATGCAATAAAGGTTGAAGTAAAATTCAGTGACTGTAACATAGTGTTCACAGGAAGAGATCAGTATGTTGTAGTTACCCGGAAGAGCGACAATGACCGGATGATATTTCAACTGCCGATTTCAACATTGCTGATAAGAAATGACGTGTTTATACCGCTTATTTATTGTGTTGATTACTTAGGGTTTGCATCCGGGCGCGAAGTAATTTTTGATGAAAGAGGAAAGAACCTTACCATATCGAATAAACAATTTAATGCCAACCAATTTCTAAAAGACGTTAGTCCGAGAGAAAAAATTACGGAAACAAAAACTGTTGAGAAACCCGTTTCGCCTGTTGTCAATTCGAAATATGATATATACGGTGTAAACATCGAGGAGAAATCCAACGGAACATTAATAAGGTTGGAAACGAGTAGGAATGTAAACATTCCACGTCATTCAATTAATGACGGAACATTGTACGTATTTCTCTCAAATGTTTCTGTTGCACCGGGAATATTTACTTCTATAAAACCCTCAGGTTTAGTTAAAAATCTTGAGGTAAAAAAACTTTCGTCGAGCAACATTCAGTTGGAGTTCAAGCTCAAAGAAGGTTATTCTACTTCCGAAGCATTCCAGGACATTGAAAGCAACGATATTCTTATTACAATTCACAACAAACTTTTTACGGTTAACACCGCCGAAGAAATAGAGGAAGCAAAAAACAAGTGGGTCTTTGATGCAATTGTTATCGATGCCGGGCACGGAGGCAAGGATCCCGGCGCAATAGGTGTTAGCGGTGTGCAGGAAAAAGACATCAATCTGGAGATAGCATTAAAACTCGGTAAACTTATTGAAAATAATATGAAAGATGTTAAAGTAATTTATACAAGAAAGACAGACAACTTTGTAGAGTTGTACAAACGCGGGAAAATAGCAAATGAAAGCGGCGGCAAACTTTTTATTTCAATTCATTGCAACTCGTTGCCGCATAAACCGAGTGATTCAAGGGGTTTTGAAGTTTACCTTTTGCGCCCCGGTAGGACTAAAAAAGCTATAGCTATTGCTGAATTTGAAAACAGCGTGATTAAATATGAAGACAACCCGGAACGTTATCAGAAACTGACCGACGAAAATTTCATCCTAGTAAGTATGGCGCATTCACAGTACATGAGATACTCGGAGAAATTTTCGGATATTCTTAATCAACAGTGGAAAAAAAATGTAAATATCCCTTCGCTTGGAATAAAGCAAGCCGGGTTTTATGTTCTCGTCGGTGCCTCAATGCCGAGTGTCTTGATAGAAAACGGTTTCCTATCAAATCCCGGGGATGAAAAATTTCTGAATAGTTACCCCGGGCAGATGGAAATAGCCCGCACAATTTACGGAGCCGTAAAAAAATATAAAGAGTATTACGATAAAATAATAGAAGAAGGGCGCTGATAATACTGGCAAATGCAGTTTCATTTGGTTAAATGGACAGATACAATTAATTTTGCTATTCAATTTATGTTTAGAAGGGAATTTACGTAATGACTAATGCTCAAAAATGGGTTGCTGCGTTTTTAGTACTTTTTATAGCTTTATTTTTAATAAATAGATTTACCAAGAAAGAGGAGCCTGCACCCCAGGTACCTAACGGAATGTTGGAACAATCTTCCCGCCAGGTTAATAAAGGTGTTGACGGGAAAACACTTGTGGGTCGGGTTGGATGTACATCCTGTCACGGTGAAAATTTGGAGGGGACTAAATTAGCACCGTCTTTGGCTATGGTTAAATCCAACTGGACAAGAGACGGCTTGATAAATTATTTGAGGAATCCTTCTTCGTTTAAGGGCGGAGAAAGATTTGACGAATACCGCACGAAGTATGCAAATGTTGTGATGCCTTCCTTTAATAATATTGATGTCAAAGATTTGGGGAAGATTGCCGATTATCTTCTCTCAAGATAATTGTGATGTTGGGTAAATCTAGGTCAGCCAATCTTTGAAAAGATCTTCTAGGTGAGTTAGATCGTCATCATCTAAATCGAACGTGACCGAATCTGCAAAGTTATTGAGAATTACAACGGCATTAACACTTGTATCGCTCACGTCAAGGTTGACGATCTTCTTTGCAACATTTCTGTTAATTGCCCTTATATTACCGTAAAGTTTTTTTAAGTCCTTGAACTCCCAGTCGGGATTCAAATTCTTTCTTTGTTTGAGATACTGCGCTAGCGCGTACATCGAAAAGACCCTAAACTCGGTCTCTTCAATGGTAGAAAACGGCAGGTGATATTTTACCATCGGTTTCAGTTTACCTAAAACAGGGCAGCCGCTTGTTACCATTACGATTCCTATAACGCCTCCCACGGCATCCTGAACAGATGTTTCTTTGAAATAAGATCTTTCGTCAATCTCTACATGCACTTTTACTTTTTTGTATGAGGGAATTCCATAGAATGAATCAATTACATATTTTAGATTCACTGCAATTGGACATACTTCGGGATGGGTATCTACACAAGAAGTGACCGGGCAGTTGAAATTCTTTTGCATAGCCCATTCGGGCGCCGTTTTATCGGTTCCGGTTATCAAGTCTAATGAGTTATTATCGAGTTTTAGTTCGATTTTTTTAGATGTTCCGTCTTCAAACTCGAACCGGTATTTAAAAAGGATAAATTGGCTTTTTTGATTATCCATGGACTTATAATAATGAAATTATTTGAAATTAAACAGAGTTTTGCGAAGACATTCTTTGTTTAGCTCCTTCATATTCTCTGAATAATTTGTCGAATAAATCTTTAACCGGTAAGATTTCACTTATTAATCCGGTTCCTTGACCGGCTTCCATCATTCCTTCTTTATCGTTGCCTTCAAGAATTCCGAGTCGTTCCCGCTTTTCTCCCAATAATTCTTTTAACTTGTTTTCATTTGCACCGTTTAATTCTTCCGAATGAATTCTTTGTGTGAATTCATTTTTAATCATTCTTGCCATACCGATTTTTTTCAGAATGAGAATTGTATCATTGTCTTTTGCGCTTACGACGTGTTGTTTATAATTATTATGAGCGGAAGATTCCACTGTAGCCGCGAACCGTGTTCCGAGTTGTACACCTTCGGCACCGAGAGAAAGAGCAGCCAGAATCCCGCGTCCGTCTACGATTCCTCCTGCCGCGATTACAGGTATTTTTAATGAATCGACCAACTGTGGTATTAAACAAAGTGTTGTGATTTCATCTGCCCCGTTATGTCCGCCGGCTTCTACTCCTTCTCCAACAACAGCATCGCACCCAATACTCTCGGCTTTCAATCCATATTTTATTGACGGCACTACATGTACAACTATTGTATCGTTTTGTTTGAGTTGATCTATATACTTACCGGGATGTCCAGCAGAAGTGAAGACAATTTTTACTCCTTCATCAATTACTGTTTGAACAATACTCTCGGCATCTTTACGAAGTAATGGAATATTTACGCCGAACGGTTTCAATGTAGCTGCTTTACATTTTTGAATATGTTCTTTAAGGAGGTCGGTTTTCATCGAACCGGAACCTATTAGACCCAAGCCGCCGCAATTGG
>CAZRIQ010000175.1:0-5666 GCA_964600175.1 uncultured Melioribacter sp.
GAATGGGACCTGCCGGAGGAAGGATAGATGATGCGTTTAAGCAGACTCTCAACTAAATCACCGAGTTGACCGAATATTCCAACTATCAAACCGAAGACAATAGCGTCTTTCATGTCAATGAAATCGAGTAGTAATTCTTTCAATACAATCATCGTTATTATTGAAAAAATAAAACCGGCAACGGCACCCTCCCAGCTTTTGCCGGGACTTACTCTTGGAAACAATTTGTGCTTTCCGAATGCAATACCGAGAAAGTATGCTGCCGAATCGCAGATCCAAATTGTAATTAGAACAGAAATAATTATATAGCCTCCGCGCGGATATAAAAATGCAGAGTAGTTATAGAATTCTCTTATTAGAATAAGTGTGGATGAAAATAAACCGATGTAAAAAATTCCAAGCAGGGTAGAACCGAGATTTGAAATTGCCGACTGCCTGTTCCTAAAAAGTTCGAAAATTAAAATTACGAGAAGAATTATTAAAGCAAGTATTTCGAAATCAACGAAATTTGTATACGCTTCCAAAAGCAGCAGGAAAATTGAAACATAACCGAGAAGAACATTGACAAAACTGTTTTTCGATTTCGCCATTTTCGAAAACTCATAAAAAGCAGCAACGCCAATTAGCAACGAGAGAAGGAAGAATAAAATTTTTCCGTACCAGCAAATAAAAAGTACTATTGGAATTCCAATTAGCGCGACGATTATTCGTGTGGTAAGGTTATTCGAAGTCATTATCATTAGTCCGGTTCGTCTTCCGTTCTGCCCGGCTGGCTGTTTATATCGTTTACTATTTCTACAGCCGCTTCCGAATCCGTTTTCTTAACAAGTATTTTGATTACAGACAGGTCACCAACCGTCGGGAAATTTTTGTCGTTTTGCGACAGCAACAATGTTTCGATCTTCGCTCCCTCGAGATTGGCTTTAATCATATCGGCTTCGTATGATTTATCTGTACCGTAAATTACAACCCAATCTTCGGGATGAACCAAATGACCTTTGAAATCCTCAACAGTGATTAATTCCGTTCCGCAATCCGGGCATACGGTAACTCCGTCAATATATTCGTATTCACATTTTGGACAAATCATGTCTCACTCTTTTTGTTAATAGAAATTTTATGATAGTTCTTTTTCAAAAAATAAATGAACAAAGCAAAAATAATTACAAGCATTAGAAAATTAACAATGTGCGGTCCGAGCTTGTCTGTAAGCGATACTTTTGTATTTAGTATCTCATCGTTGCCGATAATAAAATAAGCTAATATTGCAATACCGTTGTTCAGAAAATGGAGAAACATCGATACAAAAATAGAATTTGATGTGTAAGCGGCAAAACCAAAATAAACGCCCAATATTATTAGCGATATAAGTCCATACGGATTGAAATGATAAAGACCGAAGAATAGTCCCGTTATTATTGCCGCCCAAATCGGTTTAAATTTTTGCTCGAAGCTTTTTTGAACGAAACCTCTGAAGAATGTCTCTTCACAAATTGCAGGTGTAACAGCCACGACAAATATTATAAAAGAAGATTCGAAGAAAGAATGAGTAGAGAGTAAATTGCCGTAAGTTTTTTCTACCATTTTATCTATCGAGTCGAAAAAATTGTGAAGTGAATTGAAGAACGAACTGCCCTGTGCAAGCTGCGCGAAGAGGTAGTTTTGAATAAAAATCAGTTCTTGCAAAAGCGGAGTTAAGATAATCAACCCGATTGCAAAAAGTCCAAGCTCTTTTGCATGCGGGAGTTTTATGCGAAGTACTTCAGACACATAGCGATAATTAAGTTTGGCTAACACTAACGCAGGCAGCAATATGAACAGAACTTGTCCGCCCATTGTCATAAGGCGCAGAGCATTTACATCGGCATTCTCAAAGTTGAACCCGAAAATCATGACTGTCAGGAGCCCGCCTCCGAATTGATAAAGTACAAAGACTAAAATTAATCCTAGAAAAGCGGCAGTAAGTGGTGAGATATTGGAAATTAATTGGGAATGATTTTGATCATCATCTTGAGGTCTATTTTGGTTATCCTGTTCAGTCTTGTTTTCGTTCATGTGGTATAAGATATAAAAAAGAAAAAATATTTCCTATTTATAAACCTAAGGTTTACTTGCAGACATTTGGTTTGTGTATAAACTCCCGTTTTTTTGAAAGGTTAAAAGTCGTTGGGATTGTGAAGAAAAGATTACGTCTTTGGAAAGGACAGAATCTATCTAACCCTGGAAGTTAATTTACCTGTCAGCCCTTCATAACTAATAAGTTCCGAATCGATTGAACCGATGATAACCTTGGTTTTTACCTTAACGGGAATTTTCAAGTCGTCATCAGAAAGCCAGATAATTATATTGCCTTCATTTTTGAATAAACCTCCTTCTCTAACAAGAGGTTCGACGATAATGCAATCGAACTCACCTGCATCGACAGTGATTCTTTCTTTTCCGCGGTAAACTACATCGAGAGGGTAGACCTTGTCTTTATAAAAATTTTGGAGATTGAATCTATCTCCGGGTTTCAAATTTGAGTAATCGAGCGTTCTTGCGTAGTAGAACGCCGAGAAAATATCGTTCACATATTTGGGAATTTCGTATGAACCTTCGGATGTCTTTGCAACGTCTTTGCGTTGATCAAAAAATGCTGAGAAGTCTCGTGAGTAATGACCTTCACGGATATGCTGTTCGAACCGCCAGGGGAAAAGTCCCTCAACGTCTACGTATGTTGCATACCTATCTCGTACTTTATAAAAAGGATCGAAAGCGGAAACTGTATTTACTTGAAATGTTATGTCATAAACATCTCTGCCGGCAAGCCTGGAAATTTTTCGAACATTCATCTCTGCAATACCGGCAGTAACAAAGCCGTACTTTACTTTGAATGTTAATTTTTCTCCAACGGTAAAAGCTTTGTTTTCAAGTTTCCTGAATTCGGTCTTTTGTCCGTAAGAATAACTTGAGAACACGAATAACAACAGAATCAAAATTTTAATTACAATCTTGCTCATGATCTTACTCTTGTTCGTTTCCCGAAATTTGAAAAGATACGCTTTCATCTATTATCCTTATCGCTGTCTAAAAGAATTTTTATTGAAGTAAACACTTCGTCAATATCAATCGAATTCATACAATCTAGTTCTTCACATTGTTTCCTAGTACAATTGCTGCAATCGAGTTTTGGTGTAAAAATTATTTTCTTGTTTGTGTACGGTCCCCATCTTTTAGGAGAACATGCTGCGATTTTGGGATAGAATCCTATTACTTTCTTGCCGAGCGCTGCAGCAATATGTATCGGTCCGGTTGAATTTGCTAATACCATTTCTGATTTGTTTATTATTGCAGCTAGTATTTCCAATTTTATTTTTCCGGCAATGTTTATTGTTTTCTCATTTACAACTAATTGACTGCAAAGTTCTACTTCGCTGCTGCTTCCCGTTATTAAGACTGTAATTCCCAAGTTATGTGCCAATTTATTTACCAATTCTTTAAACTTGTTTGTCGGCAAGTCTACAGCGCTTCCGCCACTTCCGGGATGGCAAATTATTATTTTTTCTCCATGAGAGATAGACAAGTCCGATAAAAATTTTACAGCCGACTGCTCACTTTCGTGAGAAATGTGTAGGTTAAATGCTACACTGTTTTCATCTATTTCTTCATCGATTTGTAGCTGCTTGAGCATGCGAACGTTATATTCGAGCTCGTGTTTTTCACCGTATTTCCTGTGTTCAAAAATTTTTTTATTGAACAAGAACGAATACCAACGGTAACCGGTACCTACACGCGTTTTTATTTTTGAGAAGAAAAGTATTAATGCTATAGTGAAAACGGGAGAGACTATTATGCATGTATCATACTTATTTCTTAATTGTTTAATGTTTTCTGTGAATTTTAACTTCCCGTTAGCGACTTTCAAAGTAATCACTTCATCGATAAAAGGATTTCCCTCGGCAAGACTTTTTGTGTAATCTCTCAGTAGAAAAGCTATTCTTGAATCGGGGTAATGTTTTTTTATTATTTGAGCGAGCGGGAGAGTGAGCACTACATCGCCTATTCGGTCTGTTCTTACTATAAGAATGTTTTTGTGATTTGTCATTTTCGGGATACGAATATATTGTCCTTGATATAAAAGCGCCACGGTAAATCTACTGATTTCTTTATCCCAATTCTTGTGGTTATTACAATTTTATAGATTGGGACTTTTTTATTATCTATTATGAAAATCTCGTTGCCAGTCAGGTCGGTTCCGTTTTCCTTTCGTTTAATTCCAAATGCATGACAGACTTTGCCGGGACCGTTCGTCAAATTTTTAAATTCTGTTTGCGAAATATTTTTTTTACGATAGCGGTTATAACCCATTTTTTCCGTACCGAGTATTGGTTCAACAGCCCGAATTAAAACTGCCTGACCTTCGTCTTTGCCGCCTGTAACAACATTGCAGCAGAAATGCATACCGTAAGTGAAATAAACGTAGAGTAATCCGCCCGGGTTGAACATTACCTCGTTGCGTTTGGTTTTGCCGATGAATGTATGAGCGGCTTCATCGAAAGAACCGTCGTATGCTTCAACCTCTGCAATTTTTCCAACAAGAAACTTTTTGCCAATTCTTCTTACAAGATATTTGCCGAGCAGATCGCGCGCAACTTTAGTAGTATATCTTCCGTAGAATTCTTTTTTGAGTTTCTTATTGAAATTTAGATGAAGCATAATAAGCTTTTTTAGGAAGGGTCGTCCGAGGAGCTGGGATGTATAAGGTTTTTTATTTCTCTGATTTTCTCTTCGTATTGCTGACGCATGTCCGGCTTTATTTTCAAAAGTTCTTCATAGGTTTCCAGCGTTTCCTGGTATTTACCCTGGTTGAGATATATTCCCGCCATTGTATCCGAAACGATTTTTTTGCCTTTGTATTCTTCGTGGATTTCTTCTTCACTTATTTCGGTTGCATTGGGATCGTATTTGATTTTTGCCTGACTGATTTTCTCGGCAAGTTCGTCTAAATACTCTTCCAATTCTTCTTTGACCGAATCGTCTTTTTCGTTTTTCTCTTCTTCATTTATTTCCAGTTCGGGAGGGAACTCTTCCTGCGAGAAATCCGGACGTTTTGTTTCGGGTACGGAATCTCTTTCTTTAATAATTTTCTCAATCTTCTCGTGGTAAAAGTCGAGCGTGGAAGACGAGTTTAATAGTTCTGCTCCGTGGTTGACCGACACTCTTGCTTTTTCAATTTCGCCGGAATATGCAAGTGCGAGCCCGTGAAGAAAAAATGCAGTCGGGTAATCGGAATGAGTTTCCAAACCTTTATTCAGAATTTCTATTGCGCGTAAAAAATTTCCTTGATCTATTTCTGCGGAAGCTACTCTTGTAAAGAGAGGGGAGTTCTTATTGAATTCGTATATCAGCTTTACTTTATCGGCTGATAAATCTTTTGATAACTGACTCAATTGTAACCTTACCTTATATTGCTCTCCTGTTCAGCATTGACTGTTTGAATGAAAGCATCGAAACTCCTGCGAATCCTAGGAAAAACATTATTTGAAACGGCAATGCTGCAATTTCCATGAAATATACCGGTCCGGTCGCAAAATGAAACTGGATCCGGGGGACTATCCTTCCGATATCCCATCCTGCCCCGGTCAGCCTGTCCAGGTAATCACAACCGGCCGCCAGGCTGTAGGCCA
>CAZRIQ010000176.1:0-5661 GCA_964600175.1 uncultured Melioribacter sp.
GCTTTTCGATATGGCGAATTTTTACCATGAAGCGGGGGATACCGCCTCGTATAGAAGATATTCCAAAGAGGTTGAAAAGAGAGCTTTGGAAATAATGGCGGCGAATCCCAGGGATGTATCTTCATATTATAGCCCTTATAGTATTCTCCTTAGAACGTATGATAATCTTCATGAGTATGATAAGGCAAAGGGTATTTTACTGAAACTACAAGCAATGTACCCGGGAGATCCCGGTATAAAAAGAATGATTGAGCATTACGATAGTTTAAGTGTAGTGCAAAAAATGAAATAATTTTTTGGGAGGTTTCTTCTCAAAGAAGAAACCTCCTTTTTTATTTCGCTTGCAATTCAAGTTTTAATTTAACTTCTTTACCATCTCTTAGAACTACAACATCTACAGTATCACCGGGATTATAATTTCCCATGGCGTACATAAAATCGTAGATGTTTCCAATATCTTTCTTGCCGAATTTGATTATTATGTCTTCGGCTTTCATACCACCTTTTTGAGCTGATCCGCCTTCGGTAACACCGGAAATTTTATAACCTGTTCCGTTATAACCAAATTCCGGAATTGTACCGACGGACACTTTAGAACTGCCTGCGCCTCTCATTTTTGGGGCTTTAACTTTTACAAAGTCCGGACGGTTGTCTTCTTTGTCCACTGCCATGGCAAGGTCATAAACATAATTGACTACTCTTGCTTCGCCTTCCAAATTTATTTTTTCCGGGTCATCTGTTGGTCTATGATAATCTGCATGCATACCGGTGAAAAAGAATAGCACCGGAATATTTTTATTTGAAAATGACTGATGATCGCTGCCGCCGGTTCCGGAATCGTCAAATTTTAGATTGAAGTTGTATTTGTTGTCCTTGTTCAGCAAATCTTTCCATTGAGAAGAAGTACCGGCACCGATTATAGTTAGATCGCTTTTATCGTCAAGTCTTCCGACCATGTCCATATTAAGCATCGAGACAACTTTGTCAAGTGAAATAGGAGGATTGTTAACAAAATAAGTTGAGCCGAGGATACCGAGTTCCTCGCCTGAGAAAGTCATAAAAATTATACTTCTTTTCAATTGATCTTTGATAGATGCAAACTTTTCTGCAAGTTCAAGAACGCCGGTAGTACCGGAGGCGTTATCGTCTGCGCCGTTATGTATCTCCGGTTTTTTACCTTTGTACATCGATGCATATCTCATCTGGTTGATGCCAAGATGGTCGTAATGCCCGCCGATAACAATATATTCATCTTTCAGAATCGGGTCGTTTCCTTCAAGGTATCCTGCAACATTTCTTCCATAGTTTTCAATCTCTTTCACTTCAGTCTTTATCTTTGCTTTTAGATTATCGAAAACGAAAGATGCCGGTTTCTTTCCCGCATCTATTTTTTCCTGGTACTTAGCAAAATCTAATCCCTGGTTTTTGAAGAACTCATCAATTACTATTCGTTTGACATCAAGAGCAGGAAATTCCTTATCCCCTGGTGCGCCGTCATAACGTAACTCCATTAATTCATCGGCATCGTTTTTAGGTAAGTGACCGTTTACTAAAATTATTCCCGCAGCACCCTTATCTTTTGCTGTGGAAGCTTTTTGTCTAAACGATGAAAACTGATCGAACTCGCTTCTTGCGCTGTCATGTTCGGGATTGTAACGCATAACGATAACTATTTTTCCCTTTACATCTATTCCTTCATAATCGTCATAGTTTAATTTGGGAGATGAAATTCCGTATCCGACGAAAACAATATCTGCAGTTAAACTAGCTTTGCCGGAAAACGGTGCGTCTATATAATCTTTATTCAACATATACTTCTTAGCCGCACTGCTCTTACCGGCGAGCCCGGTAACCGTAAAAGAATTGTTTTTTGTCAGTTGTAATTTTTCTACAAAAGGAAATTTTTGAAAGTAACTTCCGTTGAATACTGGCTTTAATCCATACGATTCGAATTGGTTCTTTATGTATTCACCGACTTTTCTTGCTTCGGGGGTGCCCGTGAATCTTCCTTTAAATTGGTCGGATGCAATGTAAAAGACGTGTGCCTTTATGTCCTTAGCTGTAATCTTGGGATCGGACCATGTTTTCTGTGCGAAAGACTGTACTGAGAAAAAAGCAACGATCAATAGAACAAAAAGCTTCTTCATTGTAACCTCAAGTAATTAAATCAATGATGTGTTTAAAGATAATTTTATTCGGGTAAATGAACCAAAAAATATTTCTTGGCGCTTTTGCCGATTTCACTTGCCTGGGATATTGTCATGTGGATATCCGTCGTTTCATTATCTTCCGCACCGGCTTCAATTATTGCCAGGTCGGAATTTTTCGAATTGTTTACGAGATTTTCACAGTAAGCCGTATCGCCGCCGTAACAAATTGATTTGCCTTTGTAGAAGAATTTAAATCCTAGTGAGGGAATCTCAACGTGTGTAGTACCGTCCTCAGACGGTTCTCTATGACTTACTTTGAACGGTTTTACGCGAACCGATTTTCTCGTGAAAGTTTTTTGCTTATCGATTTTTATCAATTCTATTTTATAAGTCAGTTCTTTCGAATAAACATCTCTGAATGCTTTATAGATACTCTCGATTTCGGCACAGCCTTTCGGGTAATAAATCTTAACCGGGTCAGTTCTTCCTAATACGGATAGGTAAGTCAGTAGCGACCAGATACCTCCGACGTGATCGTGATGACCGTGACTGACAAATATGTCGGAAATTTTCAAAATAACATCGGCACCTACATCTTTGTGTAAGTCTCGTAATATTCCGTCGCCGGGATCAACAACGAAAGTTGAATTTTTTGTTCTCAGTAAAATACCTGTGGCAACATTCGGTATAGAACTATAAATCTTGATGAAGAAATCATCATGATGCCAAACGAGGGGATACTGATCTTTGTAGTAGTATTTATCTTTTTTCATATAAGATTAAATCAAGAATTGAGCAACAATTCCGCCGACTAAAAATGCAGTAATCCATGTACCAAACCAAATGCTTAAACCTTCTTTCCATCCTCTTTCTTTCAGCATCACAACAAACGATGCGATGCACGGAACGAATAATGTGATTGTTATAATAGCAACCGTAATTTGATTGATTGTCAATTTCATGTCGTACAAGCCGGCAGCGCCGAAATCACGTCTAACCATTCCCATAACAAAAGCGTTTGCGGCTTCTTTAGGAAGTTTTAACCATGTTGTAGTAAACGGTGCAAGAATATCCTGCCAGATATTCAACAAACCGGTTATTTGCATTATACCGACTCCCAACGCACCAACGAAAAACCAGAATCCGGCTTCCTTCATAAAACCGTAAGTTCTGAAAACTGTTTTCTTGAAGATGTTACGGAATCTTGGAATCTGCATAACCGGCAAATCGATAAGAAGCGGAGAGCTTTCACCCGGTAGCATCTTGTTCAATATTGTTGATAAGGAAATTAACACCGTGCTGATAACTGCGACATAAATCAATAGCGGACCAACGCCCGCACCGCTTAGAAGAATTGCAATAACTGCAAGTTGAGCAGAGCATGGGATAACGAATTGCAAGATTGCAGTTACAATTGTTTTTTCTCTATTAGTACCTAAAATTCTTGTTGTTATACTTGCCATCGTTACACAGCCGAACCCAAGCATAATCGGGATGACGGCTTTGCCGTTAAGTCCTAGTTTGTTGAAAGTACGGTCGAGCATTGTTGCTAAACGCGGAAGATAGCCGCTGTCTTCCAGGAATGCCATCACAAGATAGAACGCTATCACAAGAGGCAGCAAAAGGAAGATAAGGTAAGTGGTTGTCATTGTAATGACTCCAAACTCACCGAACAGCAGCTTGACTATCGGATTGTAAAAATGGAAAGTTGTAACAGCTCCCGGTTCTTTCGAAACATTTTCGAATTCGGTTTTTAATGATGGATTAGCATTCATCCCGTCCGGGAAAGAAAAATCTCTCTGATTTCCGTCGGGTATTTCGACTTCCATATCAACATGAGTAAAGTTCCCGGTGTAAGATTTTACGTAGTATTCGAAGACACCCTTGCCCAATGTATTTTCGGTAAAGTTGGCTACTCTCTGGGATACGAAGTCACCGATAAAAAAGTAAACTAAGACAAGCATTACTGCCAATATCGGGATGCCGGTGAATGGATTTAGAGACAAACGTCCGAGCTTGTTAAAAAACTCACCTTTTTTCGAGTCTTCAAACTCAATCTGGTCGACAATTTCGTTTACACGGTTTCTTCTGCTTATATAAATTATTTCCCGCTCGTCGGGTGTGCCGCAGGGCAGTTTATTAATTTGCGCAATGTTTTCGTCGCCTTCAAGGATTAAAAGTGCCTCGGCCTGGGAATTCGTTTTTTCGATTATCTGTTCCAGCATAAAGCTGAGATCTAATTGCTGATTCCCGACTCTCGCATTTTCTATTGCGAAGTCGAGTTTGTCAAAGCCGTATCTGTTAACGGCAGCAGTTTCTATTACTTCAACCCCAAGAAGCTTGCTCAATTTCGGGACATCAATTTTAATTTTCCTTTTTTTTATTTCGTCCGAGAAGTTAAGAAGCACAGTAACTTTTTTGCCCATCTCTATTAGTTGAAGCGTGAGGAACAAATCTCTTTCGAGGTGGAGTGAATTCACAACGTTTAAAATTGTATCTGCAGAAAGAATTATATCGCGGGCAACTTTTTCTTCTTCGTTAAAAGAGGAAACACCGTAAACGCCGGGTGTATCGTAAATTTCCTTCCCTTTGTAATGACTTTTCGTGATTGAAACTGTTGTGCCGGGAAAGTTGGAAACATCGACGTACATTCCGCTGAGGTAATTAAAGAAACAAGATTTACCCACATTCGGGTTTCCAACGAGGACAACTTCTTCCGTTTTTATTATTAGCGATGAAAGGTCGGTTCCGCTTAACTTACCTTCTTTTACTTCTTTTTTTGTATTAACAATATTATCTGTTTTCATACTTTTCCTATTGAGGCGATACCCTTATTTCTTTTGCCAGTTTATAACCAATCGCTATTTCTTGGCGGTTCTTTTGAATAACAATTGTTCCGCCGGGAAGTTTTTCAATGCATCTCACCGAATCCCCCTCGGTTATTCCCAAACGGATTAGTTGTGCTTTAATTTCACCCGATGGAAGAGACATTACAATAAGTAAAGATCCCTTCTTGGCTTTATCTAATGTGTTCTTGTTCATCTAATTTGTTTTTACAAGTTTCCGATTTCAAACAATTGCCGAAAATGTTGAACGAGTAACCCGAAACTTCGAAACCAAGATCGTGTGAAATTTCTTCAACAACTTTTTCAATTTTCGGGTTTGCGAATTCTTTTATCGCACCGCAGTTAATACAAATCAAGTGATCATGATTTTTCCTTCCGAAGTTTGATTCGTACCTTGTTTTGTTCTCCCCGAAATTTCTTTTTGCGAGCAGGTTACATTGCGCAAGCAGTTCCAATGTGTTGTAAACTGTTGCGCGGGAAATATTAGAATTGTCGCTTTTCATTTTTACATAAAGTTCGTCAGCACCAAAATGGCTTTCGTGCTCAAGAGCATAATCCATCACTTCAAATCTTTCGGGTGTAATTCTATGTTTGCCGTCTTTTAAGTACTTTCTGAATTCTTCTGTTGCTTTTTGATTTTTCAAAGCTTTTTTGCTTATAATTAT
>CAZRIQ010000177.1:0-5653 GCA_964600175.1 uncultured Melioribacter sp.
TTTTCACCCCGTTTTTGAGGATTAAATGGATTTTTTAGAAAAGTTAAAAAACATAAAGAATAAGTTCGATAAGATTACGGAACAACTTTCCGATCCGGTGGTTCATTCCGACCAGGCAAAACTTATTAGTCTTAGTAAGGAGAGAAGTGATCTGCATGAAATAGTCGGCACTTACAATGAATATAGTAGGTTAATGAGCAATATAAAAGGGAATGAAGAAATAATTAATACAGCTAACGAAAGTGAATTAATCGAAATCGCTGAAGCAGAATTGAAAGACTTGAAAGAGAAGAAAGTTGAGCTTGAGGAGAAAATAAAATTCTTGTTGATTCCCAAAGATCCCGATGATGATAAAGATGTAATAGTTGAAATAAGAGCGGGTACCGGCGGGGAAGAGGCGGGGTTGTTTGCATCGGATCTTTATAGAATGTATTCCCGTTTTGCCGAGCTGAAAGGATGGAGAAAAGAAATTATCGATTTGAGCGATACGGGACTGGGAGGATTGAAGGAAGTTGTGTTCAGTTTATCCGGCGAAGGAGTTTTCGGCGATCTGAAGTTTGAAAGCGGCGTGCACAGAGTTCAGCGTGTTCCGTTAACCGAGGCGAGCGGAAGGGTTCATACTTCTGCTGCATCTGTTGTTGTTCTTCCCGAAGTGGCAGATGTAGAAGTTGAAATCGATCAGAATGATTTGCGCATTGACGTTTACCGGAGCGGCGGAGCCGGGGGGCAAAACGTCAATAAAGTTGAAACCGCCATTCGAATAACTCACATTCCCACGGGAATAGTTGTTCAATGCCAGGACGAAAGATCGCAGTTAAAAAACCGCCAGAAAGCAATGAAAGTTTTGAAAGCGCGCCTGTACGATATGAAACTTCAAGAACAGAATAGTGAAATTGCCGCTGCGCGCAAGTCGATGGTGAAACGCGGCGACCGTAGTGATAAAATCCGCACTTATAACTATCCGCAAAATAGAGTTACAGATCATAGGATCGGGCTTACACTTTATAATTTGTCAAATATAATGGAAGGTGAATTGTTTGAACTGGTGGAAAAATTAAAGCTGGCGGATAAAACGGAAAAACTTAACGCTGCCGGAAGTTAAGAACTCCTTTTTTTGCCGCTTTTAAAAATCTTGTAAACAAATACCAATCCAAATCCAACCAAAGCAATATTAACATCTTTCAACGTAACGTCGAATATTGGCGATGAAGCTGCAGCATAGCTTACAATTTTAGTTATAACAATTACTGAAAAGAAAACGGCAAACCCGAACAACCCGGCTTTGAATGGATCAATTAAATACTTGTTAACGGCGTTTGGGCTGTGGTTCATTTTTAATGCCTATGTTTGATAGCCAATATTGCAAATATTATTGAGTACATCAGTGACTAAACTCATACCGGAATAATTTTTGATTCTTACGTAAGTTTAGACGTAATAATTCTCTTAATGGTTTTGCATCAGGAGAATTATTTTCATCAGTATTTATTTTTGTATGATTAATTTTATTCGATGCATTAAAAAACTATTCTATTTAATTCCGCTAACCCGTATTTTTAGGTAACGGTTGGATAAAGATAATTGCCTATTTTATAAGCGTATATGAAAAGAGTCTTATTTATTTCGTTCTATTGGCCGCCCTCCGGGAAAGCTTCACTTCATTGGCCGCTGAAGATGGTAAAGTTTTTGCCGGAGTACGGGTGGGAACCTTCGGTTCTGGTTTCAAAAGAAGACTCGTTTACAGCTAAAGACGAAAGCCTTTTATCTGAGGTTCCCCCTAATTTAGAAGTGATTGAAAGTAATTTCTGGGACCCGTTTATTTTTTATAAAAAGTTTCTGGGAAAAGAGAAAGGCGAATCGCTTATTACTTCCGAGGCGATGTCGAAAGAAAACAAGAGTTTAAAACATAGGTTTTCACTATGGGTGCGGCTCAACTTATTTATTCCCGACGCACGAATGGGCTGGTATTGGCCCGCTGTAAAAAAGGCTAACCAATATTTGAAAAATAATAAAGTCGATGTAATAGTTTCGAACGGTCCGCCGCATATTTCACATCTTATTGGGAAAAAGCTAAGCAAGAAGTTTAACATTCCGCTTGTTCCCGTTTTCATCGACCCGTGGGTTGATATATCATATTACAAGGGGCAAAAAAGGAATAAACTTACTCTGGCTATGGATAACAATCTTGAGAAGTCCGTTATGAAGCAGTCGTCTCGGATTGTTGTGGTAACGAAGACGTTGAAAGAATATTTCGTAAAAAAATATTCTTTTATAAAAGATATAACGTACGTTTTGCATTGGGGTTACAACGAGGATGATTTTTTAAAAATTGAAATTGGAAATTCGGATGAGAAAATAGTTCTCCATGCGGGCAATATTTTCGATTTTCAAAATGTGCCCAATTTCTGGAAATCCGTTAAAAGACAAATTGAAAAGGGGCATAAACTAAAACTAAAATTTATCGGCACCGTTGGACCGGCAATAAAAAAATCGATCGAGGAAGAAGGATTAACTCAGTATACGGAGTACAGAGGGTTTCTTCCGTATGATGATGTTTTAAAAGAAATGTGTAGAGCATCGTATTTGCTCGTTTGTGCAACCGAACCGCGCCATTTCCCCGGAAAACTTTTTGAATACATGAGAGCCGGTAAACCGGTAATAGCCTTCGGCGATGACAACACCGAAGTGGCTGAAGTCTTGAAGGAAACAAATTCAGGAATGTTGTTTAGATACGGTGATTCAGCCGAAGAAATATTTGAAAAGAGAGATAGTTTTAAAACAGATTTGAGTAAGGTAAAACAATTTAACAGGGAAGTTATAGCAGAGAAACTTGCGGGTATTTTAAATAGCCTATAACAGACTTTTATAAAACTCTTTGTATTTCTTCCCGACGATTTCCGGTGTAAAGTTATTTAAGATTTTTTTACGTGCGTTTGCCTGAATAGGCTTTTTGTTGCCTTCTTCCAAGTTGAAATACCATAGGATTCCATTTATTAAGTCTTCTTCGTCTCTTTCTTCAGCGAGATAGCCGTTCTGTTTGTGGTCAATCATTTCCGGCATACCACCTATTCTAAAAGCAGTAACTGGGGTGCCACAACTCAATGATTCCATTACGGTATTCGGCAAGTTATCTTCAAGCGACGGCGCAACAAATAAATCTGCGGCACTATAACATTCAGCAATTTCTTTCTCGCTGTTTAATCTTCCCAACAAGTTCGTTTTGAAGGGCAAGTCTTGGATCATAGACTCATCGGCTGCCCCAAGAATCATTAACTCAATTTCATCCCGAATGTTATTTGTTTCGTTTAATTCTTTTAGTGCCCGTTTTAAATAAGAAAATCCTTTTCGCGTATCTTTTACAGTCATGGACACAAACAATATCAAGAATTTATCTTGCGGCAGGTTAAATTTTGTCCGCGTTTCTTTCTTATCGTATTGAATATAAATATTTGTTTCTATAGGATTAGGAATTGCTTCTACTCTTTTATCTTTCAGCAGCGCGCTTTTTTTTACTTCGTTAGCAAGCCAATTGCTGCATGTTATTATTGAAAGATTCGCAAAGTCATATAAATCTTTCTTTGCCAGAAATATTTTGTTTGAGAAATCTTTTTTGTTTGAAACTTTGAGTGATGGACAGTTTTTGCATTCACTTAAATATTTATTGCAATCCCCCGCGTAATGGCATCCGCCCGTGAAAGCCCACATATCGTGACATGTCCAAACAATAGGCATGCTCAATTTTATTAATTTTTTCAAAGAATTTAGAGAAAGAAATCCCTCGTTTATCCATTGTAGGGAAATTATATCCGCATCGTTAATAATTTTATTTTTTGAAATGTCGGTTCCAAAAAAAGGAAAAGTAAATCTGCCTCTTTCTTTTTTTGTGAGTGTTTCAATGGCAAGCCAGTCAAATCCTTTTCTTAGGAGTGTGAAAACATTTTCAGCAAAAGTGTCCGAGACAGGAATAACTGTCTCGTCATCTGTTAATTTTTGTTGCGTTAGTATTTTAGAATCTACACTTAATGCTTGCAGCGATTTATGAATACGGTAACAAGCCCGCGCTGCTCCGCCTTTGTAATCGGAATTTGTAAGGTGAATGATTTTCATTTATCTATAAGCATAGATGTTTGTTTGCAAATCCATGTTAGGACTGTAATGGCTTTTCTTTTTCAAAAAAGGATATTTATTCTCAACGGCAGATTTAACGAAATACCTGAATCCATTCTTTGACAATATTTTCAATATTCCATCTAAATTTTGTTCTTTATTAATAAAAGAATGATACTCTACAAAAATATTATTAACGTGAGCTAAACTGTTTTCACAATCTTTTAATACGGCCGTTTCGGCACCCTCAATGTCCATCTTCAGAAAGTCGACCGAACCCTCTTTTTCAATTAATTCTTTCAAACGGATTGATTCTGCTTTTGTTTTTTCACCTTCACCAAAGATTGAAGAGGCATCCGCGCCCTCTGAAGTAATTTCTATTCCGTCATTATTTATCCAGACGGCCTTTGAAAATAGTTCCACATCATGAACATTATTTGATTCCAAGTTGTGTTTTAAGATCGAAAATATTTTTGGTTCGGCTTCGAATGCTTTTATTTTAGCGTTAGGATAAGTATTTCTAAAAAATAGAACACTGGTTCCAATGTTTGAACCGCAGTCATAGATTAAGGGATTCTTGCTCTCTGTTTTGAACAAGTAATTTTTATCGATAAATATTTCCTTAAACTGCCAGATAAAAGAGAGGCAGTCGGGTACCTCTACTTTATAATTCAAAAAACGAGCTGTGTAGATTGTATACCTTGGTTTTTCTCCGTATAGGAAAACGAGTTTCATAAATTGCCGGTAATTTTCATCGGTAAAGAAATTATAGAAGCCTTTCAAAAATAATTCCGCAAATAGTTTCATTTAATTATCCGCCGGTTATTTTTCTTTTAAGAAATGATAATGACTTTGGGAAAACTTTTAATGAAAATAATTCCCTTCTTAGCTTTGACTTAGAAAAAGAAGATAGTTTTTGAAAAAGACTATCGTTAAATATAGAGTATCCTTTTTCCGCTAGTTCTAGGGCAAAGCCGTTTTGATTTTCAATAGAAGCGAACATCCAGCCAAGCAGGTACTCGCGCTTTGTAAAACAGTTTGCATTAAAGGAATTAAAAAAAGTTATTTCCGCCCAACCGGGTGCCGTTCTTAATATCTCTTTAGCAACTTTTTTTATAAAAGTCGATTTAAAAATTTTATTAAAAGTATCCGTTTGAATTCTTTGCGAACCTTTTATTATCATATTCAGAAGCCAGAAATCGAGTGATGAAAAATAATCAAGAATAGAATAGAGTTTATCTTCGCCCACATAAGAGTCAATAAAACCGGGCTCGAACTCGGCAACGATAATTTTTTGTTTTATTTCATCCGGAATATTTTTATAAAGTCTTAGATCAATACCTTGAGAATCAGATTTAAACCAATCAATATTTTTTAGGCTGAGTTCGTTTATTATTGTTTTCAACGAAACTGTTTTTATCTTTTTAATTTTTTCAACTTCAAAAAGTTCCGAGTAAGCAAAATTATTCAGCGAAGCGTTATCTGGTTCCAGTATGCTCGAACAGTACGGCGATTTTGTTAGGTAAAAATTTTCACCGTTGGAATC
>CAZRIQ010000178.1:0-5646 GCA_964600175.1 uncultured Melioribacter sp.
GGAAAAAAGTGAACCGTTCGAAATTCCCGAATTACCAAACTTAGATAGCCAATGGGATGAGTTATATAGTAGGTTAGAGTTAGGCAAAATTAATTACATTTCGCGAAAATCAGTCACCGGCAAAGTTCTTCCTTTACTTCGAACCGTATTTAAACCTAACCTGAAACCGATATTAACGGGTGCTTTTGCGGTTGTTTTTTTATTTATAACTCTCTTTGTTTTGAATAGAGAACAACCGGTAGAAGTCAGATTAAAAACGGTTACTACGGTTAACAAGGAACAACGCACAGTTCAATTACCTGACGGATCTTCAGTTGAACTAAACAGTGTAAGCAGTGTCGAATTCACAAATGTTTTCGATGAAAAAGT
The DNA here is from genome assembly GCA_964600175.1 of uncultured Melioribacter sp. Taxonomy (GTDB): domain Bacteria; phylum Bacteroidota; class Ignavibacteria; order Ignavibacteriales; family Melioribacteraceae; genus Pyranulibacter. The sequence goes on from CAZRIQ010000178.1 coordinate 370, forward strand.
TCGTGAAGTGAGATTAAACGGCGAAGCTTTTTTCTCAATTAAAAAAGATTCCCGTCCCTTTGTTGTTAAAACCGGTAACGCCAGCGTAACAGTTTTAGGAACTAAGTTCAATGTTTGGGCACGTCATGATGTAACAAAGATTATAGTGCAGGAAGGACGGGTAAGTTTGGTTTCTAAAAAAACAAAGTCCGAGGGAGTCGTTTTAGTGAAAGGGCAAGCAAGTTCGGTCGCGGAAAATAATAAGCCCAGCCCGCCTAAAAATGTTGATTCGGATTATCTTCTCGGCTGGCTGAAAGGTAGACTTGTTTTTGACCGAACACCTATCGATGAAATTGTTGAAGAATTACAAAATCATTATGATGTAAATATTGCGCTCGATGCCGGTATTCCACAGAATTATACTTTAACCGGGTCGTTCAAGAATAACAGCATAGACAGCGTGCTGACTATGATCTGTCTAACCTTGAATCTTGATTTTGGAAAGCAGCAGAACGGATATCTCATTGAACAAAAAAATAAATGACGTTTAGGTTATGATAGATAAAATAATCCGCAGATATGATTGACCGGGTAAGTATAATGAATAAATTATTTATCAAGCAGTAGGAGGATATTATGAATAGGTATATCAATGCAATGTTAGCAGTTTCGATGTTGCTTTTAATGTCTTGCGGGGGTCGCCTGGAGAAAAACGTAGAACAAGATTACACGGGTCCGTCTTTAAAATATCAACCCCGCGTAATGTACCCTAGAATAGCTCAAGCGGAATCTACTACCGGTAATTCTAAGGTTATTCTTTTGATAGGGAAAGATGGAAAAGTTGAAAACGTAGATATTCTAGAGTCCACAGGATCGGGTATTTTAGATAGTGCTGCCGTATCTTATTGTAAAAAACTTCTCTTTTCCCCCGCACAAAGAAATGGAGAAGATGTGTCTTCCAGAATGGAATGGGGAATACAATTTGCAATCGTGGACCAGAACTGGGATCCTTACATTTATGTTCGGGACGTATTGGATTTGTACAGGATGTATGACCGGGCGCAGCCCTCGAACCAATTGGAGATTGAAGATGAAATCCTCGCCAAGCACAACAACTTTATTGAAAACATGAGGGACGCCCTGAACTTCAATGTTTTTGTCGACGCTGTTATTTCAACTCAGCTGGCGAACCAGTGGAAAGAAGATTGGGATAGTTGGCCGCTTTCATTTCTTATATACCAAGATTTTCTGCAAAGGTTTAAGGATTATAAAAACCTTGCATATGTAAAGACATTGCTGGCAAATGCACTAAGATACGATGTTCAATTTATCGAGAATACGAATGTAACCACGACAAAAGAAAAAATGAGCAAAGAAAAAATTCTTAGAAAGATTAAAGAGTTCGTTGCAGAAAAATATCCTGATATAAAAGTGAATATTATCGATACGGTTTCTCAAAATGGTTTCAGCAGGATGTATTAATAGGGTATTATTTTCAAGTGATAATTACCAAAAGCATATTGTTATATATCGTTATTTATTATTCTGCGTTTACTTATGCGCAATCTCGCAGTGAAGCGGGAAAAGTTACTTTGCTGTGCAAGGGAGAACCTCTTCGTGTGGTATTGGAAAAGATAAGAGAAAAGACTGGGACCGATTTTGTATACAATGATATTCTGGTTGATGATGTGAAAGTGAATTGCGATCTTAAAAATGTGTCTATTGAGAATGCGATCGGAGAAATTCTGCACGGGGAGGAGCTCTCTTATAAAATGTTTGATAAAAATTTCGTTGTGCTTTTTAAGGAGAAAAAAAGAAAATTGGAAATTGCAGGTACGGTTGTAGTAGAGAAAGATGTACCGGAGGTATATAGTCCTCCGGATCAGTCCGAGCCTAAATTGATTTCCAATACTAAATTTGATTATCCTCCCACTGCATTGGAAAGAAAAATTGAAGGAGTAGTAAAAATTGATTTGTATATCACGGCAGATGGAAAGGTAGGCAGAACTTTTCTTAAACTATCGTCCGGTTCGGATATTCTTGATTCAACTGCCGTTGATTACGCCCAAAATTTTAAGTTTATCCCAGCAAAAGTTAACGGCAAGGGTGTAGGTATTTGGATGTCAATGTTATTTAAGTATTCTGTTATCGGCAACTGAAAAATGTAGCGATAAGCGGTAAGATTCTGCGTAGGAAAGTGGTTTTCGAAAAAACCCCAAAATGATTTTCTATTTTATTGTATTTTAAAGCTCACCATATATAACTACTTAAAGGTTTCATCTCTTTTTATAAAGATGGAATCTTTTATGTTTTACAAAATTGTGGGGACTAAGAAAAATGAAAACTCTTTTTTTATTATTACTAGCCTTTACATTTACGAATGCACAAGTTGAAATGAAAAATACCGTTGTAATGCCGGCAATTTTTTCCGATAACATGGTTCTTCAACGGGAAACTATAGCGCCAATTTGGGGAAAGGCAACTCCCGGAACGGAAGTAAAGATAACTTCTACTTGGGGTAAAACTGCTAATGCAGTTGCTGCAGATGACGGCAACTGGATGGGAAAAATTGAAACTCCTAAGGCGGGTGGTCCTTACAAATTGAAATTAGAAATAGGTGATTCCACAATAGTCTATAAAAATGTTTTGATTGGAGAAGTGTGGCTCTGCTCAGGTCAATCAAACATGGAAATGCCAATGGAAGGTTGGCCTCCGCAAAGTACTGTTAACGGCAGCGCTGAAGAAATTAAAAATGCGGATTACCCCAACATTAGATTGTTTACAGTTGTTCGTTCATATTCTACCAAACCGAAATTTAATTGTATCGGCACGTGGTCAGAATGTTCACCGCAAACAGCCGCACAATTCAGCGCAACTGCATTCTTCTTTGGCAAAAAACTTTATAAAGAGTTAAATGTTCCAATCGGGTTGATTCACTCAAGTTGGGGTGGTACCCCGGTTGAATCCTGGACAAGCGCAAAATACTTATCTGAGATGGCCAAGTATAAAGATATTTATGCCGATCTAGACAAAGCGAACAGTGAACATCAAAAATTGAAAGCATGGCTGAGCAACTTTCCGGTAATTGACTTAAGCGGGAAAGATGCCGATACAAGATGGGAGGGATTGAATTTTAACGATTCCGGTTGTTCTTCTGTTAATTACGATGACAGCAGCTGGAAGGAAATGAATCTTCCTACTTTGTGGGAAGCAGCCGCTATCGGGACTTTCGACGGTGTTGTTTGGTTCAGAAAAAAGATTAATATTCCTGCGAGCTGGTTAAACAAAGATTTGGTTCTCGATCTCGGTCCTATAGACGATATGGATATTACTTTTGTAAATGGTGAGAAAGTCGGCGGGTATGAAAAGACAGGTTTCTATGATACTTTTAGAAGTTATAAAATTCCAAAAGAGCTGGTGACCAACACGACATTGACTATAGCTGTCCGAGTTGTTGATAACCAGGGTGGCGGTGGAATCTGGGGTAAAAAAGATGATATGAAAATTCATCCTGCAGAAGGTAATGGAGTCGTTTCTCTCGCAGGGAGTTGGAAATATTTACCTGTTGCCGAATATACTCCCGAGAAATTTTATGTATTCGGGGCTGAGAATGACGAGTATGATAATCGTCCGAAACTATCGATCGATATTTCCGCGTTTACTCCTACTGCACTTTTCAACGGCATGATAGCACCGCTTATTCCTTATTCAATAAAAGGTGTTATCTGGTACCAGGGAGAAGCAAATACGGGAAATCCGGAAGAATATAAAACTCTATTTCCTTTGATGATCAAAAATTGGCGCACAGATTGGAAGATAGGGGACTTTCCTTTTTATTATGTTCAGATTGCACCTTACAACTACGGCAACAATACAAATTCGCAGAGACTTCGGGAAGCACAACTTCTCACACTTTCTGTTCCTAATACCGGTATGGCAGTAACGCTGGATATTGGAAATGCTAATAATATCCATCCGGGAGATAAGAAGGATGTTGGTGAAAGGCTGGCTTTATGGGCTCTTGCAAAAAACTATAACCGGGATGTAGCTTATTCCGGACCGATTTATAAATCAATGAAAGTTGAGTCGAACAAAATCGAACTATCATTCGATTATGCCGAAGGTTTGACAATTAAGCCAATAAACGGGAAGAATAATTTTCAGATTGCCGGGAAAGACGGGAATTTTGTCGATGCCGATGTTGAAGTAAAATGGCAAAATCTAATCGTTTCATCGCCTAAGGTGAAAGTTCCGGTTTCTGTTAGATATGCATGGAGCGATACCTCTGAGGCAACGTTATTTAACAAATATAAATTACCGGCATCGTCTTTTAGAACCGATGATTGGAAGAAATGATTGAAGGATTTCTCTGAAATTATTGAATAGAATCTCCCTAAATCTTGCTGTGGTTTTGCTGCTCAAGGAGGTCGAGAAGATTTTCCCGATCACTTATATCTTGATGATCAGTTATTTAGGAAGCAAATTCTTCAATTAGTTTTGAAAACATCAGGTGATACTTCGAAAGCTTGTCCTGGTGATCTTTAAGGAAACCATATCTGAACGGAGAATATGATTCGATATTATAAATATACGATGCGTTGAAGAAATCATCCGTAAGTCCTACCGATTCAATATTTAATAACGAGCAGCTTCTTCTCATTAATTCCATAATAAAATTTAAAATCTCTATGTTAAACAGTCTGCCTTCATTTGTTATCATATTTCCAAGGTTAAATGTTTTATTGATGTACGATTCCAGAAGATGATTCCCGGCACCAATGGTGAAAATTGTTGTTAGGTTGTTGTCCATATCTTCTTTTATGTCTCTTATATCGTCCACAAATTGCAAATAAACCCCGTAACCAAACAGAAATTCTTTTTGTCGTTCGGTTAATTCTCCCAGGACTAAAAATCCGTCCGCTAAAACCGATGTGCCGCCTTTTTCAATACCTATTCTTAGTATTTCATCATTTGATAGTTCTATTTCATGGTCGAGCAGAAGTAAGCTTTTTACCTGTGCATTATGAATTGCCGATAAGCTTTCAAACACTGCCGGGAAGTATCGCCGGTCGTATTCGGATTCAATCATTTTTACCAGGTCGAAGATTGTTCGCTCGTACTGATTTGCAGGAATTACATATTCTCCCTTTAATTTTTCCGATAGGCGGTTATTAAATTTAATTTTGGTTTTCATTGGAATTGCCGGATCGTCGAGATAGTTATCCGTATACGGGTAAAGCATGCTATAAGCGAATACAGACGGAGTCAACTTAACCGGAACACCGAACATCTTTTGTA
>CAZRIQ010000179.1:0-3323 GCA_964600175.1 uncultured Melioribacter sp.
CCCATCGGTTTGTCAATCTTAATCCAGGACTTTCCCGATTGAACCGAGTATCCAAAAGAATTTTTTCCCCTATTAAATATTTCTATGTAATAAGATTGCCGGTTATAAGAATCGAAATCAGGTAAAACCGCCTCACTTTTTTCATCGGGCCACCAGTTTACAGAACCTTCAACTGCAACCCCCATATCGGCTTCGGCAGGAATATTTAATTCTTTCACCGCGGGCATTATGTTTTTTTGAGGTTCTTGCCAGGATGTATAACCAATATGAACTTGGTCCATCATATGATCCCATTTCCCGTTTGCCATCCCCTTATTATAGTAAGTTGTTAAATCGGCATCTCTTTCAAATAATTTCTTAGCTTTCTCCGCAAGTGAATTCGTTTCGGCTCTTCCCTGCTTTGCATAAAAGCGATTCTTCGCAATGGTATAATAAAGATTATTCAGGTTGGCACATGCTTGCACGGGATAAAGAACAAGCTGAAAAAATGCATCTCTTTCATTATCTGGAAGTGCATCATTAATTTGAAATGCTTTTTCTTCCAACTTGTTGTAGTTGTTAACGACAGTTTCTGCTTCCCTATAATTGACAAGACTGTACGTGTCAGGAGAAAGAAGTTCAGGTTTTCTGCGTGCATTATACTTTGTATATTTTTCTAAAACCTCTGCGATATCATCAGCATATTTTTCACCAAATTGCTGTGCAGCCCAACGACGAGTATAATCGTGTAATTGCTCAGCCGTAATAGCATCCGGGTTCAATGCATAATCCATAAAAAACGAAATTGGGAATTCCATCGGTTTTATATCGCCGACATTAACAATCCAAATTTGTTTATCCCCGTATTCGTAAGCAAGATGCATTTGTTCCCACACTCTTTCAATCTGGTTAGTGTTCAACCATTTATAATTTCGAGGTCCGCCGACATAATCGAGATGATAATAAATACCGTAACCGCCTTTGCGTGGTTTTGAATTCAAAGTCGGAAGTCTCCGGAGATCACCCCAATTGTCATCGCACAACAATAATGTTACATCGTCTGGAACCCTCATTCCTTTGTCATAATACTCCTGAACTTCTTTGTATAAAGCCCATACCTGAGGAATTTTAGTAACGTCTTTTTTTGTGACTTCAGCAATAATTTTTCTCTGGTCATTCACAATCCTTTCGAGCAACGAGACATTTGCCGTGGGACTCATTGCCATATCCCCATCTCCTCGCATGGCTAACGTTATAATACTTTCATGAGAATCCATATGTTCAATCCCTTTTCGCCAAAATGCTCTTAATGTATCTGCATTCTTTTCATAATCCCACGGACCCGATCCGTAACGCTGCCACTCTGCCTGTGCACGCATCATTGGTTCATGGTGCGAAGTACCAATCACAATACCGTATTCATCTGCTAATTCCGGATTCATGGGATCATCATCAAAAAAAGATCTGCCCCACATTGCAGGCCAAAGGAAGTTAGCTTTTAATCTCAGCAGTAACTCAAATACATGGACGTAAAGTTTATGATTGAATTGGACGGTACCGTATTTCTCTTCGGACCAACCTGATAAAGCCGGTGCTTCATCATTTATAAAAATTCCACGGTATTTTACCGCAGAAGATCCGAATTTATTACGCCCTTGTTTAATATAAAGAGCCGAATGTTTTTTGACCGGAACATCCGCCCACCAATACCAGGGTGAAACACCAATCTTTTCCGAAAGATCATAAATACCGTAGATTGTTCCGCGCTTATCGCTTCCGACAATCACCAAAGCTTTATCGATACCGGGGAAAGGTTTATCTATAACTTGGATTACATATGCTTCCCATTTCCCTGATATGTCTTTAACACTTAGTTTATTTCTTTTAATCAAGTCATCCATCACCTTGCTCTTACCCAAAGTGCCCACCAATACAATTTCTTTTGATGAAGGAATTTTATCTTCAGATAGATCGGGCTTAGCGTTTGTCACTTTTTCAATATCGGATTGAAGATCTTTCAGAGCACGTATCACGCCTGCGTAATCTCCCGATTCAATATACAATGATGCCGATTTACCCGATTCGGAAAGTGTGAAACTCCCTTTTACCTTTTCGGTAGCTACATATGATTTGCCGTTCGAGGAACTACTTTGCGGGTAAGAAAATATTGAGTTTGAGAAAGATAAAATTCCTGCAAGAATGAAAAACATATAGTACATCTTACAAAGATGTTTTGAGAGTGTACGAATTTGATCTTTGATTTGATTATAAAAGTTTTTGTAAATAAGAATCATTTCTCTTACCTAATTCTTTTGTTTTACAATTATTATTATTTCATACTTATCTTTTTGCCGTTATCTTACTCCTTATCTTAGGTATATATTGATTATCGTTCTCACTTGTAAAATCAATTTCATTTACCCGAATAGTCCGAAACCGTGTTACCTGTAGGATCGTAAATTCTAAAATTGCCACTTACCTGCAGCAGCCCCATCATATAGAGTAAACCGTCATAATATCGCCAATGCCCGTCCGGTATTTTTACGTTCCATAATGCTTCAACAAATTCTTTCCTATTTTCATTTGTCGATGCAAGTGCAGCCACGGCATTCATTGCTACCAAACCGGTACTGTGATCGTCTGAAATCTTTTTACCGTCCAATGTATAACCGTTGCCGTATGTATCAATTCCTTGTGAATAGAAAAAATCAAGAAGCCGGTTAGACTGGTTAACTTCCCACATGTCCCTTTGGGAATCACTTTTCGCAAACCATGAATAGTCGAGTGCAACGTTCATAGCAACACGCCAGGCATCAAACTGAAAATTCTCATTACCGCCGCCCAAAAAACTGTAAGGAGAACCGTTAAAGCGAGCATAATTCGGGGTTAAGCCCGTTATAGGGTTTACTACTTTCATTAAAAATTTTCTGCTGCTGTCCGCAGCTTCACACCAGAATCTATTGTTTTTATTTGCGAACCTCGCCCAAAGTTCATAATAATGAGGAAGATGATAAGACGGGTCCGTAAAATCATCTGCTTGTCCGGCAGGAACAAAAACTACCTGTTTTTCTTTTTTGTTGAACATATCCGTAACAACATTTCTATCATCCGATGATTCTGCTTTCCCGAGCATAGCATCCAAAATTTTCTGAGCTTCCGCTTTGTAATCGTAAATTCCTTTACCGTTAGGCCATCTTGCAGATGCGAAGAACAGAGCCATAACAAACCATTCTTCGCCGTCGGAAGCGGAATTAGAATCGATAATCGATCCATCGACGTTACATTGCCAGGCAAAATAATCTTCATGCTTCCCGTCTTTATGCTGCATATAAGTTTTCGCCCAT
>CAZRIQ010000179.1:3333-5591 GCA_964600175.1 uncultured Melioribacter sp.
CCATTCTTCACCATCTGAGGCAGAAGTAGGGGAAAGTATTTCCCCATTTGTTTTGCAATGCCAGGCAAAAAAATCTTTTCCTGGTCCTTTCTTATGCTGCATAAAAGTCTTCGCCCATTTCCACAAACGATCGAATTCGCTTTTCTTATCCATCTGAACCGTGATCATCATTCCATAAGACATTCCTTCCGTTCGTATATCGTCGCTGCCAATATCTTTTATATACGCCATATCATCCCCAACCGAGTAGTAGACTCTTTGCGTACTATCATTCCCATAAAACAATTGATCGAATGCAGAATCGATCTTACTTTTAATCTCCAGTTCGTTTTTGCCTAACAACTCTTTAAAAAGATCTGGGTATTTACCTGTAAAATAAGCACCTTTTAATTTTGGATTACTCATAATTATAGTCGAGTCAATTAAAACAGAGGAATATACCTTTTGAACGTTGAAAGATAATATAGCTATTATACTCAGAATTATGAAAAATTTTTTGTTTTTCATATTCATACTCTTATAAAAAACAAATGCTTGATACCGGATTAGTTCGCGTATAATTAATTGTCCGGTATCCAGCATCTGAAATTGAGTATATTTTTTAATATACCCGTAAAAAAATATCTATGTTAAAACTCAGTAATAAAATTCACATGTTTTATCTTCAGACATCAACCCGAACTTACGGCAAACATAACCTTAAACTTTTCCTTTCACTTATTTATCAACTACAAAGAAAAGGATCAATATATTAAGTTGTGACAACCTCGGCTACATCAGCATCTTTACGTCTTGCCGTTAAATCTTCTTCAATCTTAGTCATCATTTCATTATTTAATGGGTAAAAGAACATTAGGATCACACCGATTAATCCGAATATTGCCGGATATATGCTCATCAGCATAATTATTCCTGTTGTTGCTTCCGGTGTCTGAACCACGTTTGGTACAAATCCATAAAATGCAAGTATCCATCCAACTAGAGCGCCGCCTAAAGTTAGTCCAAGTTTAAGGGTAAATAATGAAGCCGCCATAAGCAGACCTGTAGCACGGCGACGGTTTTTCCATTCGGAAAAATCAGCAGCATCGGTATACATTGCCCACTGAAGCACTGAAACCGGTCCCCATGCAAAAGATATTACGATGTTAAATAAATAAATTAGTACAACATCTTGCGGATGTAAAAAATAAAACACACAGTTAAACAAAGAGCTGATTAACAGCATCCCTATATAAGTATTTTTTTTATCAAACTTCTTTGAGAGCCATTTAGTTAGAATTGCACCTAAAATATTAAAGCCGGTTCCGATCAGTAGAAAAGAAGATGTGAAAGTTGCAAATGAAAGATCCAAACTTAATCCAAAGAGGTTTAGCTGCTGATCCAAAATGTAGTACTTGAAATAATATATTATTGATGAGCTTCGCATCACAATAAATATTAATTGAAATACCGTTGCACCTCCAATTAAAAGCCATGCTTTGTTAGTGAATAAATCCTTGAAATCCCTTTTGGTTTCAACTTTTTGACCTTTTGGCGGTCGGACCCTTTCTTTAGTGGAAATGAATGTAATGAATAGCAATATTACTGCTAATACTCCGAGACATCCCATCGCCCACTGCCATCCAACCGCATCATTACCTTTTCCAAAATACTTTACAAGAAAAATTGTAGATCCCTGGACTATTAATCCTCCGACAAATGCAGCCACAAATCTATACGAGGATAATACCGTACGCTCAAGAGAATTTGGTGTAATTACTGCCATAAGTGATGAATATGGTACATTGACTATAGTATACATGACCATCAACAAGTTATATGTGATGTATGCATATATTAACTTTCCTGAAACATCATAATGAGGTGTAGTAAATGCAAACACACCCGCTATAGCCATAGGAATAGCAAAGAAAAAAACAAATGGACGGAATTTGCCCCACCGCGTATTCATACGATCTGCGATTGTACCCATTATCGGATCATTAACTGCATCAAAGATTCTTGTTACTAAAAATAGTGTTCCAACAGCAGCAGCCGGAATTCCGAATACATCCGTATAAAAATTGAGCAGGAATATTACAAACGTTTGGAAGTATAAATTAGAGGCAGTATCACCAAGAGCATATCCAACTTTTTCTTTGATGGAAAGTTTTCCAGATGTATTGTTCATTGTAGCCTCTTTTTGTTATTCATTTAATTGTTTATTTCATAAGCTCGGTTACAAATGATTTCAAATGACTTGAGTTTATTTTTTTAGC
>CAZRIQ010000180.1:0-5549 GCA_964600175.1 uncultured Melioribacter sp.
TAACGGGTTACTATCGGAGTTACGTTCAATCTGTAAAATGATCTTTGGGGAAATGGTGAATCACGAAATAATTAAAAAGGTCGACCCGGAAGTTTTAGCCGATGAATTCATCGCTCTCCTATTCCTAATAAGATCAGAATACATGGTAATGAATGAGCGTTCCATTTCCCGCGTAAGAAAAATGGTTGACCAGCACGTTAAATTCTTCTGGGATGCAATAAGATTATAACTTAATGATCAACCACTTGATAACTATCTTCTATTCCTTTAAGTTGTTTAAATAGATGCACTAACCCTTATTATGAAAAAGACGACAAAGAAAACACCTCCGTTAACAAAAGAACATAACGCAACAATAAAGCGTCTGAAATTCGTTCAAGCCATTTCGCAAAAAATTTCAGAGAAAAAACCGCTTCGTAAACTTCTTGATGAGATAATCGACTCGTGCAAAACGCTTTTGAATGCAGAGGCTGCTTCATTGTTATTATTTGATAGAAAAGACAAGCGGCTTTACTTCCATACCGTTTTCGGTAAAAAAAGTTCAAAACTGAAATCAAAAAGTTTGAAAGTGGGTGAAGGAATTGCAGGCTGGGTTGCGTCAAAGAGAAAATCTCTGATAATTAACGATTGCTATTCCGATCCGCGTTTCAATAATGCGTTCGACTTCGCTACCGGGTTCAAAACAAGAAATATGATTTGCGCTCCAATGATCAAAGACAATTTTCTGGTTGGGGTAATCCAGGTAATAAACAAACGCGGAAGAAAACCTTTTGACAAACAAGACCTAGATCTATTTGAAACGCTGGCGTCGCAATGTGCAGTTGCGATAGAAAACGCGAGGCTGATTGAGGTGGAAATTCACGCCCAGCAACTAAAATATGAAATGGAAACTGCAAGGAAAATCCAGCAGAGATTTATTCCCACCGAGTTTCCAAAATTCAACGACCTTGATGTAAACATAAAATTAATTCCTGCCAAAGAAGTCGGAGGAGACTATTTTTACGTAATCAAAATTGACTCAGCAAATACTCTTTTTATCGTTGCAGACGTAACCGGTAAAAGTGTGCCTGCCGCTCTCATTGTTTCCACGCTTTACTCTTATTTACACTTTTACCTTGTATTGAACAAAGACATCTTTCAAATAAAAGATTTTGTTGAGGGTTTGAATAAGTTCCTCGTTTCATCTACCTCACCAGACAAGTTTGTAACTGCCTGGTTCGGGCTGTACCATCATCCAACGAAAACATTATTGAGTGTAAATGCCGGACACAACCCAACTTATTTAATAAGATCAAACACCAAAGAATTTAATGAGTTAAACAACGGCGGATTAATGCTGGGAAGTTTGGACCTGGAGTATACCTACGATTTTATTAATCTTAAGGCTGGTGACCTTATTGCATTTTATACGGATGGTGTTACCGAGGCAATGAATAAAAAAGGAACGGAATATGGGGAGACTCGATTCAGAAAAATATTGCTTGATAACTTCAATAAACAAGTTGAAGAGCTTACGGATTCGGTATTAAAAGACATTAAAGAACATATCGCGGGTCACGAACAAAGCGACGATATTACGCTCGGTTTAATTAGAGTCAAATAATTCTCCCATCGCAGGTAAACTTTTATATAGAACCTTTCATTAGTATATTTCGACCTAATTTTCCATTAAACTATACTTTAGTATGATTCCGTTTCCGACAAGACAAGAAATTAAAGAAGCACACGTAAGAATTAAAAACTGTATACACAAAACTCCAATTTTAACTTCTTCGTCAATTAACAAGATTTTAAACAGCAGTTTATTTTTCAAATGCGAAAACTTTCAACGTGTCGGCGCCTTTAAAATGCGCGGCGCAAGCAATGTTGTACAATCGTTATCCGAAGAAGAACTTACAAAAGGAGTCGCAACACATTCATCGGGAAACCACGGTGCGGCGGTTTCGCTCGCCGCAAAAACGAGAAATTCAAAGGCATACATTGTGATGCCGCGAACTGCTCCACAAATTAAGCAGAACGCAGTGAAAGGGTACGGCGCCGAAGTAATTTTATGCGAACCGACTCTTAAAGCGCGCGAAGATACTTTGAAACAAGTCGTCGCCAAAACAGGTGCGTACTTTATCCATCCTTATAACGATATTGTAATTGTTACCGGACAAGCAACTGCTGCTAAGGAACTCTTCGAGGAAATAGGAGATCTTGATTTTATAATTCCCCCGGTTGGCGGCGGCGGCTTGGCAAGCGGCACAGGACTTTCCACGTTTTACTTTTCACCCAACACAAAAGTAATTGGTGCCGAGCCTAAAGGTGCGGACGATGCATTCCGTTCAATACGTGATAACAAAATTTACCCCTCCATAAATCCGCAAACAATTGCAGACGGCTTGCTTACACAGTTAGGAGAGGTTACGTTTAACATTATTAAAAAACATGTAAATGAAATTATTACGGTTGAAGAAACTTCGATTGTAAAAGCAATGCGCATGATTTGGGAAAGAATGAAAATAATTGTCGAGCCGTCAGCAGCTGTTACGCTTGCCGTTGTTCTTGAAAATCAGAAAAAATTCGAGAACAAAAAAGTCGGCCTAATTTTATCCGGCGGCAATGTTGATCTAGATAAACTGCCCTGGTAATTGGTTTCTGTTTTACATCTGCATTCGATGAAATAGTGCGGAGGTTCAATATATATTGAACCCATGCTGCATTTCATTTTTAATTCCACTGAAATGTTTACTCTGTATAATGTTTTATTACTTGAATTATCCGGTCTTCACAAACTTTGCAGAATGGTTTCGTTCCCTTAGAAAACATAATGCAATCAAGCATCGGTCTATACATTCCTTTTGCTGAATACCCTGCACCTTCAAATGCACCGACCTTTCCCCAATACTTACTGCTCATTAAATACTTATCAACTTCATCGCTGTGGGCTTTATCTTTTCTATTATATTCATCCTGCGCAGCATTAATTTTTTCCTGCGGAGCTTTATCTCGTTTCAGCTCTGCGATGTGCGAGTTCATTTCCCTTCTTTCTTTCTGCCATGCATAATCCATTTTATCGTAGCCTTCTTTTTCCCACGGCGTCGGTATTTCGATTTCCGGCGTGATTAAATTTTTCCACTTCAAATTATTTTTATCAAGTAGTCTTGTAATATTCGGCTCTACAGGTTCAACATCTTTCGGATAAAAATCGTTGTACGCAACGTCGGAAGTATAATACTCATCCGCCAATCCGGAAAACGAATGACCGAACTCATGCAGAAAGATGTACGGACTGAACTGGTTATCTGAAACAAACGTACAGTAAAAATTATAAATTCCCCCGCCGCCGTAGCGCGGACTGTTGCACATAATATAAATCGCATCGTACGGAACATTCGCGGCAAGATTGTGGACAGCCTTGTTGTCCTCGGTAAGAACATATCTTTCCGAGCCAAGTGAATAAAATGTTGTGCCGAGCACGGTGTTTTTATAAATGTTTGCGCCGGGTTCGTCAATCTGGCTGTCCAGCGACGGTTTAAACACACCGTAAATGTTAAACTTATCCTTTAACGATTTATACGGCTCATGACTGAAGAATATTCCGGTATAGCGTTTCAGGTCTTTTTCAAATTTTCCCTTTTCTTTTAATGTGTAACCGTCACCGAGAATAACAACATCCACTTTAGTATGCGGGTCGCCGCTGTAATGCGGTTTGTAAACTTTAACGCCGATATTATTCACCGGGTCTTTAAAAATATAAAGATCGGCGGGATCAATCTCGGTTGAAAAAATTTCACTGAGTTTATTTTCCTTATCTCTTTTTTCAAGCGTAAATTTTATTTTGTTTTTGGGATAAGGAATGATCGCGCTTTCCTGATATGTTCTTTTGATTCCCTTTAACGCATCTTCACTTGTCTGGTATTCTTTAAAGTAACTGTCGAACCCTTTCGAATAGATTAAGTTACCGGATGCGGCATCGTAAATCTTATAATAGTACGCTCCGTTGTTAAACGGGTCCAGCAAATTTTTCAAGCTGCCGGCCCATATTCCGTACTTGTAAACATGATCGATTGTAACCAACTCGCTTTGAGCATCGCCAATGTGATAATAATCGACCCGCATTGTTTGATCAACAAAATAGTCATCAAACTTTATTTGTGTTTGTCCGTTTAGAGCCATATTAATCACCATGATTAAAAAAATAATTTTGTAAAATATTTTCATTTTCGTTCCTCTCGTTTAATACCCAAAATTAACCAAAAAACCGCTGGAAAATAAATCCCCTCTATGTCTCTCCGTCTCTGCGGTTTATTTTTCACCGCGGAGGCGCTGAGGCGCAGAGATTGAAATAAGCTATCTTTTTGACTGTGCAATGTGATTCATTAAATTATATATTTGAAGCCAAACAAAATGCCGTCTGATTTGAAACTCACGCTAAAAATATTGTTGTGTATGCTCTTTGCATCCGGTCTTATTTATTCTCAAACCGGAGCTTTCCAGATTGTGCGGTTAAAATATAACGGCGGCAGCGACTGGTACAACGGGCAGACAGAAGAAATAAACCTTTTGAAATATGTGGGCGAGCACACAAACATAAAAGTCGACCCGGAATATAAGTTCACAGACCTCTCCTCCGGCGATATTTTTGCTTACCCGTTTCTCTTCATGACGGGACACGGCAACATCGTTTTCTCAGATAACGATGTGCAGAAACTTCGGACATATTTAGAGAACGGCGGTTTTCTTTACGTCGATGACGATTACGGACTAGATAAAGCATTCAGACGAGAAATAAAAAAGGTTTTCCCGGATAATAATCTTATCGAGCTTCCGTTCGATTACGGACTTTATCATTGCGTGTATGATTTTAATAACGGTCCGCCGAAAATTCACGAACACGACGGTAAACCTGCACAGGGATTCGGCATATTTGTAAATAAAAGGTTAGTTCTTTATTATACTTACGAAAGCAATCCCAGCGACGGGTGGGACGACCCGGATGTACACAACGATCCGCCGGAGAAAAGAGAAGAAGCGCTAAAGTTCGGAACAAATTTGGTTGTTTGGGTTTTATCAAATTAGTTAACCCTGTGAAGCAAAAAAATCTATGAAAACACAGCTAAATAAATTACAGCACAAACTTGTGGCCGTAGTAAAAAGAGAAAACCTTAAATCTGCACTGAATGGATTTTACTTTTTCCTTTTAATCTTTTCTGCACTGACTGTGCTTTTCGGTTTACTTGAAATGCTGTTTACATTCCATTCTTCAGTAAGAACGGTTCTATTTTTTATTTTACTGATATCGCTTGGTTTATTGCTAATCTATGTTGTTATACTCCCTATTCTTCGAAACACAAATCTTTTTTCAAAGATAAATTACCACTCGACTGCAGAGAAAGTCGGGATGCAATTCCCGGAGATCAAAGATGAACTTAAAAATGCTCTTCAGCTTCTGGAAGAAAAGTCCGGCAATTACTCCACGGCTTTGATTGATGCCGCATTCGACCGCGTATACAAAAAAACAGAAGACTATGATTTCAACAAAGTAGTTAATTTCTCTTCGACCA
>CAZRIQ010000181.1:0-5547 GCA_964600175.1 uncultured Melioribacter sp.
TGTGGAACAATTCGCTGAAGCCGACCGCTGACGCGGCGGCTTAGCTCCACCGTTCCACGCACTATAATGGGCTGGCAAGAAAGTTTGGAGGTGAGTTTATTTATAAGTTGGCGGACACTCTAATAGAGCTCACTAGTCAAAATATCATCTTAAATTTTAGCTTCAATAAATGAATTTTTTACCAATTAGCGATCTTGACGTCCATATAGACTTATCAATACTTAGAAGAAATACACAGCGACACTCTGTACTCTTGTACCAGCATGAAGGATCGCTTTACGCTGACAATACTCGGATAGGTAACCGCAATATTGTTAATACGGAATTGGAACTGTTTTTTGAAAAGTCACGTTTGACCGGGTGCGACCTGACACTTACTCCTGAATACTCGTGCCCTTTACCAGTAATTGAAGATATCATCAGCCATCCTACCAAATGGCCAGCGACTGAAAAGCTATGGGCGATCGGCTGCGAGTCTATGACCAAACAACAGTTGACCGCCCTGCAGGCGACATACCATACGGAAAATGTTTTTGTTCATTATGATACCTCCGTTCTTAACAATCAACTTAATTATGTTGATCCTTTGATCTATTTATTCCAAGGAATACATAGCGGCCAAGAGAAGCTGATAATATTGTTACAGTTTAAGACTATGCACATGGGTATCTGGGGCGGTGGGATTATAGAGAGAAACAATCTGATCCAAGGAAATCAGATTTTTATTTTGAGGAACTCCCCAGATTCGATTTCATTTTTTTCCCTCATTTGCTCGGAAGCCATGAACTTTCCCGATGCCTTGCAACAAAATCAACAGGCCATACAAAGATGGATAGACAGTCCTTTCCTTATTTATAATCCCCAACTTAACCCTAATCCCACTCACCGGAATTTTACTTCCTTTAGAAAATTTGTATTTCGGTTTTCAAGGAAAGAGATCATCTCGTTGAACTGGAATAACAAATCAACCTTAGATGGCGATGATTTTATGGAGTATAATACCTCCAGAAGCGGGTTTTATATTCAATCGGAAGAAATAGATTTATCTCCGGCCAGGATTAAGAAAAATCACAAACATGGCATGTATTACTACTTTTACGGAATAAATAAACATGCGTTCTTATTAAATAGCACTCCTACGGTTTTTCATGTGGCGATACCTCCTGTTGATATTGTAAATGCATTGGGTCAGCAAATTCGGCGCGAAGGGCCGGAACTTCTTGAAACCTGTGATTTCAATGCTGCTCGGAATGCTATTGACACTCTGCCTAACGGAATTACAGATCAGCATATTAACTATTTGACTGGTGTAGGATGCACATGTAATTTTTTGATCACCCATCAAAATTGCATTCTTGAAAAGGAAAAACTTGTCTGCCTGACATCTGGAAAAATAGATAAGGAGTTGGGAAGCACCTGGAGTAACATTCCAAATATATTTTCCATTAAAATCAATGAGGATTCAGAAGTGAACCGACGTATCACGTTTACGGAAGATACATACCCCGACAGCCTTACGCAACGATCAAATTATATTGACACAGTAGCTGGATTGACCGATGATGTGCTTCCCGATAAAGATGTATATCCTGATAGCATTGCAGATTTGAAAACAGATGAGCTTGTTATTGGCTATAATGCAGATTCCAGTGTAGATAACTACAAGTTCAATGTCCTGACCGCTGCCGGGGAAAGGCGTATTGCGACTATTTGTTTTATGGGTACTATGCCGGATGGTGTAATTGAGAAAACATTTGATTTTCTACAAGCGATGTTTGACAAGGACAATAACCATAAGCGGCGGGTTGTAGTTTTTTATAAACGTGGCAATACCATTTTGTCAAAGTCTGACCCAAATGCCGGAAATATAGCTGTAACTAGCGATTTTGAAGGCCCTACATTTTTGAAATAACAAACACATGGATAAAGAAAAAATAATTGGTCTTGCCAAGAATATCTTCCCCGATATAAATCCTGTGTCAGAAAGGAAAGATATATATAGGGGCGAATTGAAAATATCCGGGAAACAGGCGGGAATTTATTACATGGATTTAAGTGGCGAGGTTCTCGTTGATACATTTAATGAGTACCAGGAAAAACTGCTGGCTGATGAATATTATAATCATCCTGGCAATCTTCAATGGAACCTTTACCTGTTACTGCTTCAGGACACTATTAATCCGGAAGCCAAAAAGAAAATTGAACGTAATGATAAGTATGCTCGAAAATATATTTTTACAGAGTCTCAATTCGAGGAATTTTTCAGGCTGAATAAATCCGACGCCGTAGTATCAGCCAACTTTGTTTTGCAGTGGAAAGAAAAACTCAAAAAAGTGGATCTCCAGGAAGTATATTCAAAAGCTAAATACACAGAAGCAGTTGAACGGTTTATCAACAACCAGACAAAAAAAATTACTAGTATAGAGTCCACCAGCGATGGGACGGATAAAACGAAAATTAATTTTATCAACCAGGTCACGTTAAAAAACACTTACCGTGAACATCCTAAAAAGCCCCGTGTATTCCGCTTCGGAAAGGTTAACCTCATTAAAGGAATAAACGGCGTTGGCAAGACATGCTTGCTAGAAGCACTCGAATTAGTGGCCTGCGGAAGAACGTATAGGAATTCAGATAAGAAAGATCCAGACAATTGTATTGAAGCGATAATAAATAATTCCCGGTTAACAGAGTATTGCACGCCCAATGATAATACAAAATACAGGCTTCGTGATGCTTACTGGTACAGTAACAATTATGCAAGAGACAATTACATCTATACCTCTTTTAGTCGCTTCAATTTCTTTAATACAGATGCAGCAAATGATCTAGCCAAGAGTAATAGCGAGGATGATGTAAAAAAAGCACTTTCCAATATCATCCTTGGAACTGAATTCAATTATATTTCAGAAAGGATTAACGGCTTTTCCGACAGGATCAGGCCAGTCTATAATGAGTTAAAAAGGGACATACATGAGGCAAGACAAACAATTAAAAAAGCTGATCAGCTAATGTCCAGGTTAGACAAATCGGAAACACTTAATGCTCTCAATAATATTATTACCGGCAATATTAAAGCCTTGCACTTCAAAAATAAAGACCTCAATCCTGAAAAAGGCACTGGAGAAACAGAGTCGTTGATCAATCAGGTAAAAGCACTAACTGAAAAAATCCTGACATCCCAAAACCCTTCCATTGCCAATAGGAAAGAATTGGAGAATGCTAAAAAGAAACTTTCTCAAAAAGAAATATCTTTTAATGAGTATAAAGCAAGCCTTGAGATAATGGCAAAAGACATTTCCACGCAAGAGCAGTCGATAAATTCGATTGCTACTAAGGCTAACCTGTTGGCATCAGTACAGAAATACTTTACCGACCCGAGGCTATTTGATGTAAAAGGTTTTAATAAACGGCTGTCGGACGTGGAAGAATCCATACGAAGGATACAGACAATGAACAGGGGGCTGGGAAGTATAGCTATTCAGGCATACTCTACTGAAGAAAATATTAATAATGTTTTAGAAAGGGACCGGAGTAATTTGGCAGATGCCAAATCTGCGCTGGATAATTCGGAAACAGAATTGAAAAATCTGCTTGCACAATTCAATAGTACTGATAAGGTAATTAACGAAATAAAGTTACTTGGAAAGGAATACTTAACGCTGTCTCCGGATGCCGATTCATGCCCTTTGTGTCAATCGCCATTTGAACATTTAGAGTTGCAAAAAAGAATTGAAGAAGTAATTCTAAGCAATTCCAAGGAAAATCAAGATAAAATAGATTCTCTTCATCAAAAACAACAGGCAGCAAAAGAAAATGTAGATATGCTAACGCGGATTCTGAATGATCTGTCAGCTATTAAAACTGTTTATGAAAACACTTTTATCAGCGATTTCAAAGACATGACGCTGGATAAAATCGTTGAGGAGATTTCGAAGTTTAAAGAAGAAGAAAATAGTTATAATCAGAGAAAGCAGGAGTATGCGGCTTTCCAACAAACTCTCGAGTCATATAACATTACAGAAGATGAATTTTCTTACCTGAGTAACAAACTTATTACGGACATAGGGCCGGAATTTATATTGGCGTTTGATAACAAGACATTATTTGAGGACCAGTTCGCAGAGTTCAATTCTGGGATTGATCAACTTAAAGAACAGCTTGATACACTTCAGGAAAGAAAATTTAAACTAAGTTCTGATTTTAAAAAGTCAATCGGGCTAGAAGAGGGTAAAACCTATACTTTGGATGAAATCAGTGCCATTCTTGACAGTGAAACACGTAGTATTACCGCTATTGAATACTATTTTGATCAAATTATCCAAGTGATTGAAGTACAAGAAGACGAACAGGTTTCAGAAATTGACCTCCGTTTATCGGTATTGCAAAAGAATCTAGCATCTCTTAAAGCGGAGCAGCAAAATCAATACGAAATAAATCAGGCCAAAAAAAACAAACTGCAATCCCAGGCTTTTTTAGATAATAACATCAAAAAGTTTGAAAGGATTGAAGCGGGTTTTGAAGCCCTCCAATCACTCAGGCAGTCCGATGGAACTAAGCAATTAAATACTTTCTTCGAGAGTAATTTGAAAGAAGTAGTTGATATTTTTAAAACCATGCACACACCGAGAGAGTTTAAATCGCTTGAATTTCGGGACAAGCAACTTTTTTTGATTAAGGAGAATGATAAAAGGCATAAGGTTAATGAAATAAGTACAGGTCAACGAGCTGCCCTTGCATTATCAATCTTTATCAGTTTGAACAGGCAATTGAAGAATGGCCCTAACCTCATGATCTTTGATGACCCGGTGTCACATATTGATGATCTGAATGCACTTTCCTTCCTGGATTTCTTACGATTCTTTATTTTAAAGGAAGATAGGCAAATTTTCTTTGCGACAGCGAATGTTCGACTTGCAAGTTTATTTGAGAAAAAATTTGAATTCCTGGAAAATGACTTTCAAAAATGGGAATTAAAAAGGTAATGTTGGAACTAATAATATTCGAAAAAAACATCCGACATGCTGTATAGTCAATTGCCGGAATAGTAGTAAATTCAAGGTTTGTAGCACGTTTAAACAGCATCATAAATTGACAAGTTTCTGCCTCGTAATCGGCAACTAACCATACCGCCAACCGTTAGACCTAAAGGATAAGGGAACAAATGCTCAAGCAGAAAAATATTGACCATAATAGTTAGTAAGAAATTCCGGCGTGGAACAAATCAGTAAAGCCGACCTCGTACCTCGGCGGCTTACTTCCACCGTTCTACAGAACATATAAATGAAAGAATCCCATACGACTCATTATGTCCTCAAGCGCCTGGCTTTTAAAGTATGGTGGTTAATAAGAAACACATAAACAGACAGACATAAAAAATGGTTTGGCTTCAACTGCATCACTTTAATCTTGGCCAATCTGTAGAACAATCCGCTGAAGCCGACCGTAACGCGTGTCACGTAATTTGCGGGGAAAGCAAATCACGCGCCACACTACGGCGGCTTAGCTCCACCGTTATGTGTATCAATAGAAAGGCAGTTTGTAAATTAT
>CAZRIQ010000182.1:0-2901 GCA_964600175.1 uncultured Melioribacter sp.
GATGCGGCAGTTGAGGGAGTTCTTTGGGAAGCATAGAGAGTTGAAGATTCCTTGCCTCTTCCAATTCTTTAGTTTTACGAGCACTTTCAGATTCTGCAATTTGTGCGCGGAGTTGAGCTTCCTTTAACGCAGATGTCGCTCGTTCTCTATTTAATACTCTTGTCTTTTCATACTTTCTCGCCCCAAGCAAAACAAATCCTAAAAGGAGTACATAAGTTGAATATGCCCACCATGTTTTCCATAGAGGAGGATTTACAACAAACGAATATGAAGCGTCATTGGTCTTTATACCGTTTGAAGTTATGCCGCGAACTCTAAAAGTATATTTCCCAGAAGGTAAATTCTGGTATTCGGCAAATGATAAGTTGTTCGAACGTGACCATTCTTTGTCGTATCCTTCCAAAAAATGTTCGTAAGTCGTTTGGTCCGGATCTTTGTAATTCAATGCCGCATAGTTGAACACAAATGAGTTTTGTGAATAAGAAAGTTCTTTCGGAAATGTATAATAATAGTTATGATCGGTTACAGATACTGAAGATATTTTTAACGGATAACTTCTACTTTCACTTTTATTAATATATATTCCTACGCCGTTATAATATTCCACTAAATTACCGTAACCATCCATTATTGCCGCATAAGGTCCTCCGGTAGTTATACTTTCATCGTAATAGTAGGTTTGAAAAATATCATCTTTTATAGCTAAGACACCGGAAGGGAATGCAAAAAATACTCTTCCCTTTTCATCGGTTATAGGATTGGAAATATTTGTAGACGGAAGCCCTTCTTTCTTTGTATAAAATTTTAAATGCACTCCATCGAATATTACCAGTCCCCTATTTCTAAGCCTTATGTATAATCGATCGCCGGCTTGAATATCAGTTTTTGTTCCCGCAACACTTGCAGCCTTTAAAATTCTAAAGTCGGCATTTGCATCTACACTATCGCTTAAATTGATAAACTTATTACCGTTAAATACATAAAATCCTCCGACAGTTAAGAAATACATCCCGTTTTTTAATTTACCAACATAATGCAGCTGATCATTCGGTACGTTCCAACTTGCAGGTGGTTCCGACCACGATTTACCGTTATAAATCATAAGTCTGGTTTTATTAGTCGTAATATTTTTATAATCATTTGAAAAGATTCCCGTAAACCAAAGTCTGCCCTGGTTATCTTCCCGAAGATCAAACAGTTGAAATTCCTTTTGATTATCATCTTTATTAAATGGTGATTTTATTTCAACAAACTTTTCACCGTCAAACCTTCCCAGATAGAAATCAGCTTTTATAAAATCTTTCGAAGCAGGTCTTACATAATTTTGCCATGCGTAGATTTCACCGCTTTTAGTTTCTATTACATTTGTTGTATTATAACCGTCAATCTTGTCGGAAGGAATGCTTTTAATCTTAAAAATTTGTTCACCATCGCTATTCATAATTTCACGAACTGAAGCCAATCCTTTTGCAGTGGGAATCCACACTCTCATTTTACTATCTTGAAAAGTTTCAAAAGTAATGTTACTAGGCAAACCGTCTTTTTCGGTAATAGCCCTAAGCTTTATCCCATCCCATACGTTAATACCGGTACTAAATGTTTGCGCATACGCAGGTATAGATGTATATGAGAATGACAACCAGACAATACCGTTTTTATCCGTATATAAATTAGGAATACCGCCTTGAACTTGAAGCAAACCGTCTTTTTTTGTGAGCATTTTTGAATAATTCGGATAATAAATTCCAAATCCCTTTGAAGTGCTTAATAAAAAACCGTTTTTTATCTCTTCTATAGGAGTTCCCGAAAAGGCATCAAACTTTTTCCATTCGCCTTTTGAAAAAGAGAATAATTGGTAAGGGTACGTTGAGCTTTGAGAAGTCGCATTACTTGTCGGTAGAATTAATAATTCCGGAAAATATTTATTTTCATTTAAAAAAAGTTCAGCAGAGTATCGAAAATCTGCTATATCTTTTCCTGTTTTTAAATCTATAATACTTTTTATTTCTCCCAGGATATCGGAAGGTTTCCACTTGCCTCCATTAAATTCATAAATAGATTTGTTTTTACCTGTGAACAGTTCACTGGAAGTAATTGCAGTTGTTAAAAACAGTTTATCCAATTGCTTGCTGTAAAAAACTTCAATCGGAAACTGATCTTTATTTAATGTATTTAAAAAATCAGTGTATTTGTGAAAGTTATTGCCGTCATACATTAAAACTCCCGCATGACCTTTACTATCCGTCATACTTCTTATACCATTAAAAGCTATCCATGTATTACCGTTCTTATCAACAAAAGTCGCTCTGTCTTTTCCCCAAAATTGCGCTCCCTGTAATTCTATACCAACTGACTCATCAATTTTTTTAAATACCCCGTTCTTATACAAAGCAACATATGAACCTTCCAGTGTTTGAGTATTATGACCTGATGAATTAAAGATTAAATCACCGTAAGGGGTTTCAACAAATCCCGTAGCATTATCGAGCGGGAAACTTGTAGAATCGTATACCGTAAACTTGCCGTTTTCAAATTTTGTCAATCCCCCGTTAAATTTTTTATCGATGTAAGGAGTCACCGAACCAACCCAAATTCTTCCTTTGCTGTCGGCATCAATAAACGAAATAACTTGACCGGATGAACCGTTGATTCGATATCCTTCCTTATCACTAAAAATTTTGAATTGATTTCCGTCAAACGTTATGAATTTTTGAGGAGAAGCAAAGTAAAGAATGTTCTTTGTAGAATCATAATAGACGTCCTGCATTTTAGGTAATCCGAATTCTTCCCCAACTTCCTCAAATTCATAACCGTTAAACCTGTATGTGCCCTCAATTCCGGAAAGCCAAATATATCCGTCTTTTGTTTGAATAATGTTCGAAAAATTTGTTGACGGCAAAC
>CAZRIQ010000182.1:2911-5544 GCA_964600175.1 uncultured Melioribacter sp.
ACAATGTCGGCATTTGCTTCAGTCTTTTGTCTTTGCTGAGGAAATGTATATGACGATATCAGCAATAAAAGAAATATTGTTATAATTCTCGAGAAAGCAACTCTCATGAAATCCTCCGTAAATACAATTAATTTAAATTGATTTTGACAACATTCAGCTTATTTGCTTAATGGCTTATGAACACCGGTATCATCAAAAAATCATTTTATGTTAATCACAAAAGCAAGAACACTTAATACTATTTTTCATTGCTGTACATACACATTAACTAATCAAACTATTATATCGTACATAATGTCTGTTTTAACCCGAAAAAATTTTTAACTATTACGAATCAAATAAAGCGCGGTTATATCGTCACTCTGTGGAGTATCGGTTGTATGTTTTTTAACATCGGCTACTAAGTTCTTAATGAATATGTCGGCTTTGTTTGGTTTATTTCGAATAAAAAACTCTTCAAGTTTTTGATCGGAATATTCTTCTTCGTTTGCATCCATCGCTTCGGGAATTCCGTCGGTATAAAAAAGAATCCTGTCACCCGTTTCGATTTTTATCTGGCCGCTTTCGAACGGTAAATTCATATCGAGCATACCAAAAGCCAACCCGCCTTTATCAAGTTTTTGAAGTTGGTCATTATGTAAAAATAGGATTGGATTATGTCCTGCATTTATATATTCAATGGATGCCGCTGCCGGATCTAGAATTGCAACAAATGCAGTAATATACTTTTCCGGTGGTGATGCTTTGAAAATGACTTTGTTTAGTCTTGTAGCTACATCCGTCAATTCAAAATCGTTTTCGAGATATGCACTTAATGAGGCATTAAGACTGTTGACTAACAGTCCGGAAGGAACACCTTTGCCCGAAACGTCGGCAATTATGAGAAGGAATCGTCCGTCCTTCAATTTCGCCACATCGTAATAATCACCGCCGATCTCTAAGGAAGGGATGTTAATACCTGCTAAATCATAACCGTTAATAACCGGAAGCTTTTGGGGAATTATTTTTCTCTGGATTATCGCAGCCATTTCAATTTCTTTATGCATACGTTCCTTATCCAATGCTTCACGGTGCCAATGTTCGTTTTCAAGCGCCGCCAGCACTTGCCGGGCAAATGCCGTCAACAAAATTTTGTCTGTCTCGTCAAAATCGGAAATGCCGTTCCTACTCTCTTTATCGGCAAGAGTTAACGAATATTCAATTCCCTGATAACTTACCGAAGCGCTTATTTTGTTTTTTGAATTAAACACCTGCTCTGTATTATTATCGGGATAACCGATTGTTAAAATTTCTTTGCTGTCGGATAAAACCTGTAAAACTCCATATGATGCATTGGTTAAAGCAACCGCTCTTTCTATTGTAAGTTCGAAAAGTGAGGAAGACTCCTGCAGACGCGAGATTTCAATTCCCGTATCGATCAAGCTGTTAAGCTGGACAACCCTATGATTCAAAGAGAATATTAATTGCTTTTCTTTTTTCTGATTCAATAATGATTGGTATGCGTTATCTAAAAGCTGCATAAACATTTGAAGCGTTATTTTATCCAACTCGGTAATTTCAGATTTGTTGATTTTCTCACCAATCAGCAGTCCGAAATACGCTCCGTCGATTAACGGAAGAGTTGCTATTACCTTAAACTCATTTTCGTCGTGATATTCGACAAAAACATTTGAAGTAATTTTCAATAACGGTAAGCAATGCACGCAATTATCATTATGAATTCTTATTGGTTTCCAATCCGAGCTTTCATTTTTTTTGAAAAAGATATTAACATCCCCCAGGAAAAAATTGCCGCGTAATACACGATGGAAATTTGCACCCAACTCCTCTATTGAACCTGCCCCGGAGAGAAAAGAAAAACTTTCCTGGAATGATTTAATTTGAAGTGTCAGTCGATCTAATATATTATTGTATTCGACAACATTCATTAATAAAGAATGCCCTCTTTATTTTTTAAAAAATGGAACACCGGCTAGAGAAGTTTTAACGCTTCATCCAAATTGTCTGCCTTATGCGCGAACTGGAATAAGCCCATAATGGTAAAAGTTTTTTCAATTGAAGAATCCAGATTTGTAAAGATCAATTTCCCTTTTGAGTTATTGAGTTTTTCAATAATCTCGATCAAATAAGAAATACCGATTGAATTAACCACTTTGGATTTTTCCAAATTTAGAATTACGGTTTTAATCCCGTTTTGATAATGGTTGTTAAATTCCTCCAAAATTTTCTGCCCGCCAAGATTATTGATATACCCGGCAGTATCCATAATTAATTTATTTTCTTTCACTTCAGTTTTTAAATTGAATTCGTTTGCCATTTTTAACCTCTTAAACCAAATTTTTAATTATGGTGATTTTCGTCCCGGTTGTTCCGGATTCAATAATAAAATCATCGGACATCGATTTCATTAGCTTTAAACCCCAGCCTCTCTTATTAGGACTTTTCATTTTATCATGGATCTCCGGTTCTTCAACTTCCTGCGGTTCAAAACCTTTTCCATAATCCGTAACGAGAATTATTAGTCTTTCTTTTGTCATTGTAAATTCAACATTCACATAAGGAGTATCGTCACCGGAATGTTCCAGACCATTGATGATTGCTTCGGTAACTAAAATTCTTGCTTCACCAATTTT
>CAZRIQ010000183.1:0-5543 GCA_964600175.1 uncultured Melioribacter sp.
AATTTTTTAACTCTGCTATTCTTTACAAGATATACCGGTTCATTGGCAAAAGTGGAATAAATTATTTTTCCCTTGGTGCCGACAATTTCAACTTTATCCAACTCTTCAAATGCATTAAAACACCAATTGCCTATTCCTCTAATCCCGCTCTCAAATTCAAATACAGCACTTACCATATCTTCCGTTTTGTAGTTGCCACATTGATTTGAAGAAGTTCCTTTAGCAAATTTTATCTTACCCAATTGGTATTGGATTAGGTCAATCATGTGTGAACCAAGATCACAGAAATATCCGCAACCCGCAATCGAAGGATCGACACGCCAATTATTAGGATCAGCATCCGATGAGGTTGGCGGACGGTAAAATTGTAAACTCACTGTTAAAACCTTCCCTATCTCACCGCTGCCCAGAATCGATTTGACTTTCAAAAACCGCGGCAGTGCCCGCCTGTAATAAGCGACAAAGAGAGGTATATTTGCTTCATCACATGCTTTTATCATTTCCATACATTCGGCATAACTCATCGCCATCGGTTTTTCAACATAAACCTGTTTTCCGGCTTTAGCTGCTTTTAATGTAAAAAGTTTATGAGTCGACGGTGGAGTAGCAATATAAATTGCATTAACATCGGGATCGTTAATTAACAAATCCGCATTGTCATACCATTTGCGAACATTATGCCGTCTTGCATAATCTTTGGCAAGCTCACCGTTACGACGCATTACTGCCGTTAATTCCGAACCGGCAGCTTTTTGAAACGCGGGGCCGCTCTTTACTTCGGTTACATCCCCGCAACCGATTATTCCCCAACGGACTATATCCACTTGTTACCCCACATCTGGATTTTCTTCCAACTATACATTAAATATAATCTACACTAAATTAGTTAATTATGAGAATTATTTTAATATTGGGCTCTATATAAGACCAAAAAACATGAGAATTTATGAACAATAAAACAGTCTTTACATTTTGGGAACCGGAAGAAAAAATTATCCCTTATTTGAAATTATGCATGGAGACATGGGAAAAAAATCTTCCCGGTTACAAGATAATAGTTCTAAACCATCAAAACATAGATCAATATATATCTAAAGAAATATTAAATATTTCTATTCTCAAAAGACTCCCCCTCATGATGCAGAAAGATGCGGTAATGGTTGCTGTTTTAAAAACGCATGGCGGAATTTTTATGGATGCCGATACAATTGTTTTCAAAGACATAAATCACTTAGTACAAAAACTGGATAAAACCGAAATGATAATGTTCAGTACACATTGCGGATTTGTAACCGCTAGGAAAAATTCATTTGTTCTGAACAGTTGGCTTCAAGAGATACAACAGAAACTTGAGTTGATAGAAAATAAATCCATAAACATCGCGCATCTTGGATGGGATTATTTGTCAAACGGTCCGCTTGTGAAAGTTATAGGAGATATTATTTTCAAATCCAACTTTATCACCAGGCCTATAATCATATTGATTAACAAAATTATCTGGTTTCTAAATCCTCTTTTTATGAAAATACATCCATCATTATTAATATTAACAAAAATTATAAATCGTTTGAATACAAATATTCGTTTCAAAATTATTTTACATATACCTAACGCTCCATTTGCAAAATACTTAACAATGCTGGATAGAGAAAAACACGGCTTTATGTTGGAGATTGCAAATCTTAGAGCTAAGAGAATGCACCCAAAGGATAAGTACATAGATTACTGGTTTAAAAATGACGCCGGATTGGAAACAGTTCTTAAATATAATCCGGCTGTAGTCGGCTTGCATAATAGCTGGACGCCGGAATGGTACAAAAAGTTAAATGAAAAAGAAGTTTTGGAAAAAGACTGTTTGTTGTCGAAAACTCTTAAGTATTTACTTAATGAATAGACAATTAAAAAGCGAGAGATTTTCTTACTCTTTGTAGCGACATAATAATGAAATGAATCGGTACCATCCACGAATGTTTTAATACCCACAATTTTTTCAAAAACTTTATAAAACCAAAAAGGTTTTTGAAATAACTTCTCTTTTTCGAATCATTAATAATCCGAAGATACTGCAGCCACAAAATAGGAAGGTAACCTGTTACACCAATAGATTTTGTTTTGGCTTTATAATCTAGCAATTCAATCCGATCAACTTTCGTTTTATTTAATTTATCAATGATATTCTGAGGAATTTCAATTCCATGATTTGCCGACATATAATTCAAAGACAGTTTTACAGGTAGTACCAATTTCCTTTTTATCGATTGTTCACACAAACGTTCCCAATCAATATCTTCACTTTCACTATTGATGACCGCATACGCATCGGTTACCCACCTAAGAATTGAACCGGCTTCTGTCATTCCGCTGTTAATGCCATGAACAAATAAATGTAATAGTTGATCTGCCGGATTCAAAACGAAAACAGGTAATTCCATAAACTCAACTTGCTTAGCCGAATTCCAAAAATCATCATCGGCATTTTGATAACAACACTCCTGCAGTAAATGCCAATGAATATCGATCTCCTGATTATCTTTATCTCTGAAACCTTGAGAATGCCAAGTTTCAAAAAAATCACAATTGAATTTACTGCTCAACTTGGGACTGGCATCTGTTTGTTTCCAACCGTTGTCTAGCAAAATTTTAATCGCTTCGGCAGCATCTTCCGTTCTAACCATGATATCAAAATCATTCATAGGTCTTATAGCAAGATCATGATAATATTCGTTGCAAATCGCAGCACCTTTTAAGACCATTACCTTAAGTCCGGCATCATTGAAACGAGAAATTATGTTTTTAGCTTTATTAAACAGAAGCTGATTTTTTACCCAGGTGTTTCTATATGATCCTTTTAACTTTGTCAGAATATCATCTTCAATGTTTTTCTTAATAAGAGTTTTGTACAGAAGCGGCAGCATTTTTTGTGATGCGGTACCCAAGCGATCAAGATCGGTTATAGACTTCCAACCATAAAATGATTCTCGCGATGTTTTCTTATCTCCGATTATTGTTTTGAGCAAGAGATCTTCTGCATTTGAAAAATTGACGGAAAGTTCTGGAGATACAATATTTTTGTTAAAAAACATTTTTAACTTTTGAATTAAGAATCAGCTATTCTTTTTCTATCAAGGGAAGCTCTAACAATTTTAATAAAATCAGTTCGCAAGTCCCTATGCTGCGAACCTATGTTATTGCCGTGGAGTCTCCTCTTTAGTACAATGTCGTTTAACATAACACTTTGTAGCTTTAATTCAACTGCCCTTGCATACCAATCAATATATTCTCCGACTCTCCACTTATCATCAAAGAAACCGACTTTTAAAAACGAATCTTTCTTAATCAGCATTGTCCCGGCTAAGTATCCCGGCATATTTCCCTCTGGGCATTCCAATTTATTTTTTGTTTCTTCATCACAATCAGGACTAATAAACTGTTTTACCAATCCAAATACAATATCTAATTCCGATCTTTCTGCAAACGTTTTCATCTGGCTTTCTATTTTTATCGGAGTCCATAAATCATCACTATCAAGAAAAGCTATGTAATCACCTTTAGATTCCCGGACACCCATGTTTCTGGCTGAACTGATACCGCCATTATCTTTGTAAAAATATCTTACATTTGAACACTCTTTAACAACATTGGCTGTTCCGTCTATTGATCCATCATCTACAACTATAATTTCAACATTTTTATAGGTTTGCCTGCCGACACTGCCAACAGCTTCTTTAATATACTTCTCCGAGTTGTACGCCGGTATTATTACGCTAACCAAGCTTCCTGATTCCTTCATATAATTCTCAATTTACATTTTTACGTTTAATCGATTCACGTAATATCTTTTTTAATACAGAAATATTTTCATCGACCAGATTTGACAAGTTATTTTGATGTAATCTTTTATGCAACAAAACTTCCGGTACAACAGTCATCCCAATATTCAAATCCTTAGCACGCGCAAACCAATCGGTATCTTCGCCAACTTCAAGTTCCTCATTAAATTTTCCGACAGATTCAAAAATAGATTTTTTTATTATAACTGCACTTGGGATGTATGCAGGATGTTCATTCTTGAAAAAATCCTCTTTTATATGCTTGGGGGGCAAATTGCCCGGTTGAACAAATAAAATTTCATAGCACACTATTACTCCGGTTTCAGGTTTTTTTTTAAAGAAGTTTATTTGTTTCTCGATTTTATCCGGATTCCAAATATCGTCGCAGTCAATAAATGCAATATATTCACCCCGCGCATGGCTAAGTCCGTTATTTCTTGCTGCTGCGACTCCCTTATGTTCTTGTTCTATTAGCTGAATATCAGGATATGATTTTACTAATTCTACAGTCCCATCTGTCGAACCGTCATCGACAACAACTATTTCAAAATGTTTATAGGTCTGAGCATACACACTTTCAACAGCTTCTTTTAAGAACTTTTCACCATTGTAGACAGGAATTATTATGCTGACTAATCCTTTTGAAACATCTTTTTCCATTTTAATTCAACTCTCGCAACAAATTTTCGATCACATTTATATTATCTTGTAGATTGCTGCTCAAATAAAGTCGGTAACAAGGGAGACCTTGAATAAACCGGGTCATAAATTGAAGATCCCGTACATCGGCTCCCGGTAATTGATAAATAGTACTTGGTGCTAAAGCTCTTATTCCTTCGATCGCAGATATTCTTTTCAAATACAGTTCCTCGGTATTGTTAATTGTTGGTAAAAGCAAAGCTTTCACAGACAGTTTATTTATGATTTTGTACGAATAGTTTTCTTGAAAATGAAATATTGCTTTTGCTTCGTTAATGTTATCTTGATCATAGACATGTCCGTTAAGATGCATTATGTTACTTTTTTGGTGAAGTTCCAACTTCCCGGAACTATAAATTGTATAAGCAAATTTATTATCAGAATCATCCAGTACTACATAATCATCTCCGACATAACTTAAACCGCTGTCAAGAGAGGAAACTGCCAATGTAGATTTTCCGGAGCCTCCTTTGCCCGCAATCAATGCCCCACTGTTTGGAAAACCAATAGCAGCAGAATGAACAAACTGCATACCTTTATATCTCAGCCACCAGTGGAAAATATTCTTTAATGGCGCAGCACTTTCATATTTGAAGAAATCTTCAAAATTATCCACCCACATTATCGCGTAATTTTCTTCGAGGTTTAGTATTTGCACAACTCCGCTGGCTGAAGAATATATACCGCGATTTTGGATCGAATTAAAACTGTACATTTCATTAACGATACCCGGTCTATGCTTTTTATCATTAATATTTTTAGGTATCCATGAAAAGTTAGGGGATTTTATTTCTGTTGATTTACTATCCCATATGTAAATAGTTAAATCGATCGGATCATTATCATCCACAAGAATATGAGAGAAGGTGGGAATTACCTTAGGAACTAATGCACTGCCTGCAAAACGTAATTTTACTTTGTATTTTGCAATGTGGATAGAATATTCTTCGTATCCCCCGGACTTACCCGCAGCTAATTCGATTCTCTCTCTTAGATCATCAAAATCAACGTACT
>CAZRIQ010000184.1:0-5534 GCA_964600175.1 uncultured Melioribacter sp.
ATTTTTCAAAGGAATATCCGTCGCACATAGAATTTCTTATTTCAAAATGATAGTCGAGTTATTTGGCTGTATTGAGGAGTTTAATCAAAAAATAGCACACAGATTATTATGCCTGCCTACCGGTAGGCAGAATGGTTATGTTTTTTAAGATAAACTGGGAATGAATCATAGCAGATCATAATCATCATAAAAATCAGCGTTCTATTTAAAATATTTTTTAGAGTTTTTTCTATCATTTTCAACCTTTCCACTTCAAAACAGTTTCCCTGCTTATTCTCTTTTTGCTGACGTTATCCGTTATTGTTATGATAACTAAATAATCACCGGCAGGGTATTTACTCATATCAAGCTGAAAATAGATTTGCGGATCGGTTTCGAAAGTGTTGTAGTGTGAAGTAAGCGAAGTTTTTTGATCTTCTTCGGAAAGTTTTAAGAAAGTAAGAACAGACTTCACAGCACTCTCAAATCCGGAACGGTTCCTCACATCTGCATTTGTAATAGTTACTTCCTGGTCGAAGTCCGTCATATTGTTATTATTCTTATCGAGGTTGTATATCTCGAAGTATAAAAACATACTATCTTTGCTTGAAAAACTATTGGACGGATTAGGAATTATATTCAAACCTTTCCTGCTGATCATATTCGAAAAAGACTTACCGCGTTCGACATCATAACCGAAAAGTAGATCGCTTATACCGAGTCTATCCGACGGGAAGGAATTTATTTTTATCGAATCACGGTTCGATGAAATTCCTTTATCCGCGGTTCTCATTATCTCAAATGATATTGTACCCGAATCCGGCTGCAGCTTCGCTTCCATTGAATTGATGAACAACCGGGTCGAATCGACCTGCTTAAAAAAATCCTTGCTTAGGTTGACGTTTACATTTTCTTTCGATCTATAAATATCGTCGTAATATTTATTGAACAGGAAAATCCCGGCTTCATGAGAGTAATCCTGCTTTTCAGTTAATGCACTATCGGAAACATTAAATCCGTAGTTGACATAAAGATCAGTCAAATAATTTTTATACGGATCTCGGAATTGAACTATACTATAAGGTGCATCAAATTTGGGTCCCTCAAATTTCGGATCGTAAGACGAAGGATAAATTCTTCGAGCATTTTCAATAAGATACTGTGAGTCGCCAAGGAACTGCGGTTTCAATTTATCTCTTTCACCGGGCGGAATACTAAATTGATAATTACCCGAAGAAGCGAAATCCGTAAAACCGAATACCAACCCGTTTGCGTAATTCCAAACCTCGGTTTTCATAAGCACTGACTTACCTCCCATCTGCGGTCGAATTCGTGTAAAGGTTAGCGGTTCGCCGAATCTCAGCATTACCTCTCCCCTATCGGTTTTCCATCCCACCTTACCCATCTTTGGAACGCTGAAATAAAGATTAGCATAAGCAACACGTGAGTAATGTTCCAGGAGCCGTTCGTTATAATCCGTTAAGTACGACGGATCGTAAACCTTCCAGTATATCTCGATCAGTTTCTTGAGTTCTGCATCATCAAGTTTATCGGGAAGATTTTCAAATGTACTTCTAACCATAAATTTAACGGAGTTAAATGTGAAATCGGTTCTTTCTTCATAACTCATTAATTCCAAAGCTTTTTTGTAATACCCGTATGCGTCTTCCATTTTTTTAGTTCGATAACTGAGCAAGCCGAGACACAGGTAAACGTCTTTGTCTGCTTTATTATTATCTACAAGCCGTAAAAGATAAGGAATACCTTTGCCCGACTTACCGGCTTTATCATAAAGCTGCGCCAGCTTTAACAATGCATCGTAATTCAACGGTTCAAAAATCAAAGCTTTGTTATAGTATTTTTCCGCTTCGTAAAAATCTTCATTAGCATATTCCTGCAGGCTTGCAAAAAAATCATCGCTCAAAAGCGTACCGGAATGGTTGTATTCGGTAAAACTTTCGTCTTTGATTCTCGCCATCCCCAACCATGCTTCGCTTTGAGTAACATCCATCTCCACAATTTTCTGATATTCACAGAGAGCCGTACATTTTGAAAAGTCTTCCATCAACTTTGCATAATGATATCGATACTCAATGTTGTCCGGCGATTTCATAACAGCCAATTTGAAATTTTCTAATGCCTGCTTTCGAGAGCCGAACGTGTTTTTATTCAAATAAATTTTACCGAGCTGAACAAGAGATGGCGCATCGGCAAATTGCTTGATCGATTCTTCGAAATATTTTTCGGCGGAGGCGGTATCTTTCCGGGAGAGTGCTTTCATTCCTTTGCTATAAAATTCGGTATCTCCCTCCTTATTCAAATTCCCGGCAGAAAAGATTTGGCTTGATATTAAGAGTAACACCGCTAAAAATGCGAGATGATATTTAAAAAGTGTTTTCAATTTATTCACTACCCCGGTCGAACATAATAACACGGAAATCGAAAAGCAATCCTCTATTCCAAACATAACAACGGAAACATAAACTACAAATGTTAATAATAAATAGTTCGACAAGTCTTAATATAAGCGATGCAACCATTTGAGAAAATTTCACGTCTAAAGAATTAAACAGCACGGTGAACCATGAAAAAAGCATTGCTGTTACTCTTTGTCGCTTCCGTAGTTTACCCAGCCAACGAATCAAAAGTGATGTACCTTAAGAAAACAAATGCCGAAATTAAAATTGACGGAGTAGTTGATGATGCTTGGAGCGAGGCAGATTCCGTATCGGACTTTTTTCAACTTCAGCCATTCTTCAATAATCCCCCGGATAAAAAAACTATTGCTAAAGTTTTAACAACGGAAGACGCACTTTACTGTCTTATGATATGCTATGATCAAAGAAAGAATATTCAAGCTACTACAGGCAAACTCGATGATTCCGGCGGAGATATTGTTTCAATTATGCTCGATACTTTCGGTGACAACAGAACCGCTTACAAATTTGCAGTAACCGCCGCCGGTGTCCGGGCAGACTGCCGACTTTTGGATGACGGAAGGAATCGAGATTACAGCTGGGACGGAATTTGGTTCTCTGATGCAAAAATTTACGATTGGGGCTTTGTTGTCGAATGGAAAATCCCTTATAAATCGCTTCAGTATGATGAAACTCTAAACGAATGGGGACTCGATTTCGATAGATGGATTCCTTCGTTATCGGAAGATCTTTATTGGTGTAACTATGAAAGAAACGAAGGTCAAAGAATTTCAAAATTCGGGAAACTTGTTTTCCGGGATTTTAAACCGAGCGTAAAAGGATTGAACTTAGAGATATATCCTGTCGCTCTTGCTAAAGCAACATACTTGTATGATGGCAAATATAAAATCGATCCGGATGCAGGATTAGATGTGTTCTACAATCCTTCACCGAAGTTAACGCTGCAGGCAACCGTAAATCCCGACTTCGCACAAATTGAAGCCGATCCGTTTTCGTTTAATATATCGCGTTATGAAACATACTACAGTGAGAGAAGACTTTTCTTCACACAAGGAAACGAAATTTTTATGCCATCGGGTAAACAAAGAAACACGGGTTTCTACAGTCCGCTTGAGTTGTTTTACTCAAGACGGATTGGCAAAAAACTACCGGACGGGTCCGAAGTTCCTCTA
This sequence comes from uncultured Melioribacter sp., assembly GCA_964600175.1. Taxonomy (GTDB): domain Bacteria; phylum Bacteroidota; class Ignavibacteria; order Ignavibacteriales; family Melioribacteraceae; genus Pyranulibacter. The sequence goes on from CAZRIQ010000184.1 coordinate 3,590, forward strand.
ACATTCGGAGCCAAAGCATTTGGAAGACTCGGCGATTGGGAATACGGCGGTTTTGCCGCAAGAACTGCTGAAAAAAATTATGTGGATGACGATGGAAATAATGTCGCCGAGCCATCGGCTTATTTTGTTTCCGGAAGAGTTAAAAAACAAATACTTGATAATTCAACGTTGGGAGTTTTGTTCGTTGGCAAGCAAACTTCTACAGACACTTATGGCGTACTCGATATTGACGGTGCAGTGAGGGAACCGGAATGGCAACTGTCTTACCAATTTGCGAGATCAATAAAAAACTCTGAAGGCGATTATGCCGCATCTCTCGGATTTATAAGTTTCTCTAAAAAATGGACTATTCTTTTAAGAACCCGGATGGTAGGAAATAATTTTGATGTAAGTCAGGTGGGATATGTACCGTGGACAGGAACCGGTCAGTTTACAGGTATCACGGGCCCGCAATGGTATTTCGACGAAGGTTATATCTCCTCGATACTTGTGCTTGGAGGATTAGGACTTTACTACGAAGACGCCGACCTGTATACCGACAATTATGGAATTTTGGTTTTCAATATGCAGTTTAGGGATAATTGGGGTTACGAATTTGATTTCTCATTCGGTAAATCGAAAGATCAAAATGTGCTTTACAGTGCCTCCGAGCTCGACTTCAGTTCTTGGTACAATATTTCTCCCAAGTGGAGCGGCAACTTATACGGCGGATATGCAAAGACTTATAATTTTTCCAGGGACTACTTAGCATTTTACACTTGGGCAGGTGCTTACATTTCCTGGAAGGCAACAGACATCCTGGAACTGGGAAGTTCGTATGATATGTATATTGAAGGCAATCCCGAAGGCAGTGTCGAAGATATTACCTACAATGCCAGACCGTACTTCTCTTTAACGCCAATTAATGACTTAAACCTCCGTGTTTATTTTGATGACGTATTTGTTAAATCAAAAGACCAGAATACACAAGTGATTCTCGGTGTTTTGTTTTCTTACCAGTTTCTACCAAAAAGCTGGATTTACTTTGCATGGAATGAGCTTCACGAAAGACAAGATATATTTAATGCATCTAACAATCCGATAGGGAGTAAATTTAATTTGTCAGATAGAGTTTCGGTTCTTAAAATAAAGTACCTGTATTATTTTTAATATTCTCTCACTGAAAAGTTGAATAAATATTGATCCTCTACGAGGATCTATTACAAATAATTATTTTCTTTTTCTACAATAATGAGACATCTACGATGTCTTCTTGACCATACAGTGTGATCTCCTTCCAAATAACCTCGTAGTCGACAGACTCCGTTAGAGTCTGACGAACTCTAACGAGAGGTTATATTATTGTAATAACATAAAACAAGCAATATTACATCAATCCTCGTAGAGGATTAATGAACTTATTGTTTAGAAATTTCCTTCATCTTTATTTTATCAGCCCTCTCGACAATTTCGGTTTTTTCATCGGGAGTTAAGCTAAGCTGCTTTATTTGAGATAACTCAGTGTCAGCCTCGGAATATAATCCTAAATCCATAAGTTGGTCCACGAAGAATAATCTGTCGTTAACAAGCTTTTTAGTCGAAGGATATTTCCTATAAGTCTCTTTGGCAAAAATTATAGCCGATTCCTTATAGCCGCTTTTAGCAAGCTGCTTTGCACCGTTCAATCTTTTGATACCCAAATCATTAGCTGGAATTGGGCTAGCCGAAGAAATTTCTTTCCCGTAGACCGCTGTATTTTTAAGATCATCATTTCCTTTTGTTTTCGGTACATTTCTGATTTCTTCCATTGCAAGCGTTAACAATAAATCATTAATAGAAATTTTCTTGATTAAATTTATTCCCAAAGCAGAATAAGACTCGAGGATAAACTTGCTGTTGCCCTTGCTCAATTGAATCAAAGATTTACTTCCTGTCGAGATTAAATCATCACCACTCAGTTTGTCGC
>CAZRIQ010000185.1:0-5487 GCA_964600175.1 uncultured Melioribacter sp.
TCTTTAAGAAAAATACTTGTCAGTTTCCAATTTACATTATCAATTATCTTGATAATCGGGGTAATTGTTGTTCATAATCAGTTATCTTTTATGAAAAATAAACCTCTTGGATTCGACAAGGACCAAGTTGTTCATTTGGCACTTCGTTCAGAGTTGCGTAACTCGGTTACATTTACAACAATCAAGAACAAACTTTTAAGCAACCCGAATATTTCATCCTTAACAGCATGCAATAGTAATTTCATGGAATGGCAATTTACAGCCGATGAGAATGAGATTGGTTGGGAAGGAAAGAGACCGGGCGATAAAATCGAAATGGAAGTTAATTCTGTTGACCCGGATTATTTAAAGACGTTTGATATGAAAATGATTCAAGGAAGATTCTTTTCGGAAGATTTCCCAACTGACATTAATGAAGCAGTTATACTAAACGAAACCGCAGTCAAAGCGCTCAAGCTGAAGAATCCTTTAGGGCAAAGATTTGAATATCATGGAAATCGTCACATCGTTGGAGTTATAAGAGATTTCAATTTTTACTCTCTGCACCAGGAGGTAAAACCTTTAATTCTATTTGAGGCGCCGTATTGGTATCACTCACTTTATATTAAAATTCACGGCAATCAACACATGAAAATTATTGGGTTTATTGAACGTACAATTAAACAGTCAATACCTGATTACCCGTTTGTGTATAGTTTTTTGGATGACGATTTGAATAATTTGTATCGATCCGAACAGAATATTGGGACTATTATAGCAATTTTTTCATCGCTGGCAATTTTCATTTCATGTTTAGGAATATTCGGGTTGATCGCATTTGTCACCGAACGACGAACAAAGGAGATCGGGATTCGAAAGGTTTTAGGAGCTTCGGTACCAGGTATCGTTTTCATGTTGACAAAAGAATTTACAAAATGGATTTTATTAGCAAACATTCTTGCATGGCCGGTTGCATATTATTTTTTAAACAAATGGCTTCAAGATTTTGCTTATCGCATTGACATAAGCTGGTGGGTGTTTATTTTATCTGGAGGAATTGCTTTAGTGATTGCACTGGCAACGGTAAGTTTTCAAGCAATTAAAGCGGCTGTCGCAAACCCTGTTGAGAGTTTGAGATATGAATAAACGAAATATACTATATGCATGAGGGGGATTAATGTTTAAGAACAATTTAAAAATTGCCTGGCGGAATTTGACAAGACAAAAAATGTATTCTTCGATAAAGATCGGTGGATTCGCTTTGGGCATCGCTGCTTGTCTGTTGATTGCATTATTTATTATTGATGAACTTAGTTATGACCGTCACTATCCCAATGGAGATCGACTTTACAGGGTCGTATTGGTTTATAATGTCGACGGGAATAATTTTAAAGGGGCGACTTTTCCCGCCCCGTTTGCCAAAGCGTTAAAAGAAGAGTTTCCAGAAGTGGAGCGTGTTGGTCGCCTTAACCAAACTGAATACTTTGGAGCCGGTAGCAATGAAATAAGGCGAGCCGACAAAGTCATGAACACCCATGAGGAAGGGTTTGCTTATGCCGATCAAGATCTATTGTATATATTACAGATACCAATGATCAATGGCGGTCCGGCACATGCCCTAGATGAACCCGGAACCATTGTCATATCAAAACGCATGGCAGATAAATACTTTCCTAATGAAGACCCGATTGGTAAAACCTTCATCATTAACAATAACATATCCAAACCTTATAGAGTAACAGGGGTGATGGATTTACCATCTCATTCCCACTTTCAAAGTGACTTTCTTCTAACGCTTAAAGGCGGGTTTTACCCCGGCGAGCAAACAAACTGGAGATCGAGCAGCTATTACACGTATGTTATGTTATATCCTGGAACAGATGTAGCACAATTGGAAAGAAAGTTTTCGGTTATCACCAAGAAATATATTATACCGAGCCAACAACAAGACGGATACATCGATGCAGAAAAGCTCGCTGATATTATTACGTATGAATTGCAGCCGGTGAGCGATATCCATCTGAAATCAGTCGGCATCGAGGACGGTTTAAATCATGGGGACATCCGTTTTGTCTGGCTGTTTGGAATTATTGCAGGATTTATCCTGATCATCGCAAGCATCAACTTTATCAACTTATCCACTGCCAAATCCGCAAACAGGGCTAAAGAAGTTGGGCTTCGAAAAACGGTTGGCTCAAACAGAGGTAATCTTATTTGGCAGTTTCTTACCGAATCAGTACTCTATAGCATCTTTTCGTTTTTCGTGGGATTAATATTAGCCGTTGTATTACTGCCTTATTTCAATATGTTGTCTACTAAATCGTTGATGATTCCCTGGACCGATTGGTGGCGGGTACTCCCTTTGTTAGCCGTATCATCCGTTATCATCGGAATATTAGCGGGGCTATACCCAGCATTTTATCTTTCGTCTTTTAAGCCTGCTATTGTATTAAAGGAACGTTTGAGCCGGGGAAGTAAAAGTTCAACTCTGCGCAGTGCATTGGTCATTTTTCAATTTACCATTTCAATTATATTGATAATAGCCACGTTGATTGTCTCTCGCCAAGTAAGTTTTATCCTCAACAAAAATGTAGGATTTGATAACGCTGGGCGATCAGACTATCTCTTTCAAGAATGAACTCCTGAAATTACACGAGGTGAAAAGTGTTTCCGTAAGCGATTTTTTACCTATTGAGGGTACAAAGCGTGACGGGAATGCCTTATGGAAGGAAGGGAAATCAAAAACTGAACCGCCTGTTTACGGACAGTTTTGGCGAGTCGACCATGATTATATAAAAACAATGGGCATGAACATTATAGCCGGAAGAAATTTTTCCATAGATAAACCTACCGATTCAAAGACTGCCATTATTAACCAAACGCTGGCAAAGGAATTAGGTTTGGTTAATCCAATCGGAAAATGGATTCAGAATCAATGGCACTCATTTGAAGTTATTGGAATCGTTGAAGATTTTAATTATGAATCCCTAAAACAAGATATAGGCGGATTGTGTTTGGTACTGGGCAGCAGTCCAAACATAATATCAGTTAAAGTGAATACATCCGATATGTCCGGGATTATTCAATTCATAACAGGAGTTTGGAATAAGTTTTCAGTTAACCAACCGATTAGATATTCATTTTTGGATGAGAGTTTTGCCATGATGTATGCCGATGTACAACGGACGGGACGAATTTTCAGCACCTTTGCATTTCTGGCTATCATTATTGCCTGCTTGGGTTTGTTAGCCCTATCATCCTTTATGACTGCACAACGTACCAAAGAAATTGGAATTCGTAAAGTATTAGGGGCATCGATGTCGAATGTTACTTTCATTCTTTCAAAGAAATTTTTGATCCTGGTTATCATGTCGAATATTATTGCCTGGCCGATAGCATATTATTTTATGAATAAATGGCTCGAAGATTTTGCATATCGAATTGATATAAGCTGGTGGATGTTTGTTTTATCCGGCGGAATTGTTTTAATAATTGCATTGGCGACAGTAAGTTTTCAGGCAATTAAAGCTGCAATTGCAAATCCAGTTGAAGCTCTTCGTTATGAGTAATAACGAAGACCGAAATCTCGGCGTTTTTTGTCGGATTGAGAGTTTGAGGTATGAATAGTGAAGGACAGAAAATGCGAAACGAATATTTAATAAATAACAAGGGGGAAAAATGTTTGATAATTATTTAAAGATAATAAGAAGGAACCTTTTAAAACATAAAGGCTTTTCTTTTATCAACATTATCGGTCTATCTCTTGGTATAGCATGTTTTATTCTTATCTCCATGTGGGTCACTGACGAACTAAGCTTCGATAAATTTCATAAAAATATTGACCGTTTATACAGGGTCAACACAGTATTGACTAACGGAAAAATTATTCCAAACTCATCATTAAAACTTGGTGAGGAAATGAAATTAAGGTATCCTGAAATTGAAGCATATACAAATTTCATCCCATGGGCTAGATCGCTTTTAAGGTATAAAGATAAATCATACGACGAGACAGGTATATATTTGATTGATCCTGCATTTTTCACAATGTTTTCATTTGAATTTGTAGCTGGAAATCCTTCCGATCCGTTACCTGATATGTATTCCGTCGTAATGACAGATGAAACTGCAAAAAAATATTTTGGAAATGAAAATCCGATTGGGAAAAGAATTTACTCTGATGTATTTGAAAGAGATTTTGTTGTAACAGCAGTTGTTAAAAAAATGCCGTCCAATTCGACATTGCAATTTAATATTGCAAGCAGTATTAAATTAATGCCCCTGCAAAGAAGAGAAAGCTGGGAATTCTCCGGCTGGACTTATGTAATGTTAAACAAAAATGTTTCCGAAGCAGGATTCGATAAAAAGATTGAAAACTTTTATCAAAAATATGTTGATGCTGAATGGAAGGCGTCCCCTAAACTGCAAAATTATGCTACTCTGCATTTGTACGAGGATGATAAAAGCAGCTTGGGCACGCTCGTTTATATTTGCTCGGCAATAGCAATTTTCATTCTGCTTGTTGCGTGCGCAAATTTTATGAATTTATCGACGGCAAAAGCTGCGCAACGTTCCCGTGAGGTGGGCATAAGAAAAGTAAGCGGGGCTCAAAAGTTACAACTCATAATCCAATTTCTTGGTGAATCAGTTTTTATTTCACTATTAGCAGCATTAGTTGCTGTTTTTATCGTGTACTTAGCACTTCCCGGTTTTAATAGTTTTACCGGAAAATCAATAACGCTTTTTGGAAACGGCATTATCAATTTTATTTTATGGGTATCGATATTAGTAATAACTACAGGAATACTTGCAGGAATATATCCAGCATTTGTTTTGTCATCTTTCAAACCTATGACTGTTCTGAAAGGTATCAACAGACTATCAAATAACCATGGATCATTTTTTAGAAAATTTCTTACAATCAATCAATTCGTAATTTCTATTGGTTTAATAATCTGTACTCTGCTTGTTAAAAAGCAGATGGATTACGTACGTGAAACCGATTTAGGCATGAACAGAAAAATGGTTGTTTCATTACCTAATAATGTTGAATTGATGAAAAAGTTCGACATGTACAAATCGGAATTATTATTGAATGCAGGTGTTGCAGACGTTTCGGCATCCGCCACGCAGCCTTTCGATGTGAATCAAAACATAGCAATAAATTGGGAAGGTCATATGGATGAAGAAGCCGTCTCGATGAGATATACGATGGTTGATTATGATTTCTTTAAAACTCTAGGAATAAAATTGACACACGGCAGAGTTTTCTCGACTGATTTCCCAACAGATTCAACCGAAGCAGTCATAATAAATGAATCTGCAGCAAAATTAATGGGTTTTAATAATCCCATAGGAAAGGTAATTTACTTTGGACACCCAGCATTCCCCGAACAGAAAAGACTTGTAAAAGTTATCGGAGTTGTCAAGGATTTTCATTTTCTATCTCTTCACAGCCCTATGGGACCATTTGTCTTTAGAATGTACAGACCGTGGCATTTCAACATT
>CAZRIQ010000186.1:0-5454 GCA_964600175.1 uncultured Melioribacter sp.
ATCGTCAAAAATTTTCCCGACTATTGCCAACGCATGCTGTACCTGTTTATCCGCTGCTTCGACTTGTGAACTGGAAAACGTTTGTGTCGGCATGGGTCTATTTACAAATAATGTTACGGTAATTGCTGCAACCATAATTGTTGTGAAGACTATAGATACTGCCGGGCGTTTGAGTATTATATAAAAAAGATCGAAAGCGAATGTTTTTTGTTTAACTTTTTGTCCCCCCGCCTGCGAGTCGTAAATATTTTCAAGCACTCTAGACAAAGATTCTTCCGGGAATTTATCCGGTTCGATAGAGTGAACCTCATGCGCAGTTTCCTTGTATTCGTTATAAAGCGCTCTCGCCGCATCGTTTGTGAAAATCAGCTGCCAAATTTTAATTTTGTCAAGCAGCGATGCATCCCCGTATGCCGCGGCGATGATACTTTCTATCAATGCTTCATTAAGCTTGTTATGAGTGTTTTGGTTCATAACTTTTTAAATCCTCTTGTAATTTTTTTCTTGCTCTCAAAAGGTAAACTTTTACGCTGTTGAGCGGTATGTCCAATGTTTTACTTATCTCTTTGTATTTCAAGCCGTCAATTTCATAAAGTACGAATACGCTTCTTAACTGTTCCGGCAAGAGTTTCATTGCTTCTTTAATCTTTTCGTTTATCATTTTAAAATGTGCTGTTAAAAAAGGATTGTTTTCATTTTTATCATCACCGACTGTTTCTTCCACGCGTTCGTCTATGTTGTAATTTCTTTTTACTTCGACCGACCGCTTTCTCAGGTAATCAATGCACAAATTGTGCGTGGTCTTCATTATCCAGGCTGTTGTCGCACCGGCATTGAACTTATCAAGGTTAAGCCAGATTTTTATCAATACCTCTTGCGTAACGTCGTCCGCGTCCATTTTGTTTTTCAGCATGTATATTGAATAAGAGTAAATCCTATTTTTATACTGCTGAATAAGAACCTGATATCTTGTCGACTTGAATATCATTTTTTACAATTTAAAGACGTTGTGATTAATAAGTTTGTTACAACCGGGCAATATTTTTCATTTACGGATTTGTACGAATTTGCCCGCATAGTTCCACAAAATTTATATATTATTGACTAAAATGAAAAAATTAGACTTTAACCCTGCGAAATCAACGAAAAACTTCCGCGATAATTATAAGCTGCACGACCAGGCGGAAGATATAGGACTAAGTCTCCTAGTTCAATGGGGATTTAGGTTCGAACGCTTCGGGCAGGATAAAAGATATGAAAAACTCTGGGAGAAAGGTGAAGACAAGCCGGACATGATTATAAAGTACAATGGGAAATCCGTTTTACTGGATTGGAAAGGTAAAAAATCGAGGGGCTGGCTGGTGAATGAACGTGCAGTTAAATCTTATGAAAGCTGGGAAAGGAAACTTGACGTCAAAGCGGCTATCTGTTTTTTCGCATTTGACGAAAATAGAAATCTGAAAGACAGACGATTTGCAATAGTTGGCGAACACAAATACGTTGTCTCGGAAAGTAAACAGTGGGACAAAAATAAAACAGTCGAATTTGTAGATAAACTCCCGGTGTTTAACAAAGAAAATTTGATTAAGTTGTTTTAAAAGAAAGCCGCATGATTTATGGCAAACGAGGATTTGATAAAAAGGATCGAGGAAAGGTTTAGAAATTCTTCTTCATCCGGCGAACTGTTTGATACGTTTCAAACCGCAATCGAAAGCAAAATTTCAGATGCGGATGTTTACAAAGTTTTACTTGCCAATCCGAATCTAACCAAAGAAGAGATAATGCTGTTCACTGAAAAACTTGCAGTGGAACTCCCGCAGTTTAAATACGACTTTTACATGTGGACTGCACAGGTTTTTGAAAATAATCTGTTCGATATTAACTCACTTGAGAACTCGCTTAACTATTATAAGAAAGCTTGCCTGGCGAAGCCCGTCGAATGTGACCCCGTACTCCGTGCGCTGGGATTATACAATTATGATCTTGATTTACCTTTGAACAGCAAAGTAATAGAAACAGTTGAGGCAAGTGCACCGGGAGTAAATCTGAAAAGCCGGATCTATTTTGCTCTTGCCGAACATTTCAAAAAAGCAAACAATTTGGACATGGAAAAAATTTACCTGGAACTCGCTGAGAAAGCCGCCCGGGATGAAGGATAGGTTTATCAAGAATAAAGATAAAAGTACAAAGTAAAAAGTTTTACAATTCTCATTCTCTTGCTTTTATCTTTATCCTGTTATCTTGGTTCTTGTCGGAGACAGAATCAGGTTAATCAGTAATAGTATCCTATTGTAAAGTAAAAGAACGTCGGTCCCCATACAATAGTGTTGTGTGATAGAGTATTCGTTAAGTAGAAGCTTTTCCCGATGGAAAAATCCGCAGGACCGATCGGTGTATTTAATGAAATGGTAGCCCCGATTCCGTGACGCAAATCTTTGAATCTTATCTGTTCCCTTTCGTCCCAGATCGAACCGAGATCGTAGCGTGCTTTAATGTAAGTATCGAAAAAGAGCTTCTCCGGAAACTTGAACCTGTCTTCCATGGACACGATGAGGATTTGCCGCCCGCGGAATTCGTTGTCTCTTAACCCAAAGAAAGAATTTTGTCCACCGAAAGAAAATTGCTCACTAAGAGGAAGAGTCTGATCCGCAAGCCCAAGTATGAAATGCGCATTTAAAACATTGTTTTTGTAAACGTTAAAATAATTTTTGTAATCGAGGGACAATTTTGTGTAACCGATATCTCCACCAAGCGATGTTTGAGCTGTTTCATAGTACGCTTTTAAGAGTGAGCCGCTTGTCGGGTACGGATACTCGTTTTGAGTATCGATCGATAAAGTCGCCTTAAAACTGGCAATGTCAACCGTGTAGGTCGGACCGGTATAGTCAAATTTATTTTTTATCTCGTCGCGTTGATATTTTGCTTCAAATAAAAGATTGCCGAATTTTTTCACCTGTGTGCCGATGCCGAAAGAACCGCCGTAATAAATTTGCCGGTATTCCCCGGTCTTGGACCGCGAGAATCGATTGAACACCGTCATAGGATCATCTTTATATACATTTACATCATTAAACTCGTAGAAAGCTCTAATTTTATACGTGAAATATGAATCGAACACCCTGTTGGCTTTGTGTTCCAATATATAAGAGCGGTTTCTTAATCCTCCCGATAGAATTGCCCCGAGTTCGGTTCCGGTTCCGAGAAAGTTTTCATCTCGGAGATCGAATGAAAGCTGCATTTGATTTTCGTTATCGAACCGCATGCCGAATCTTAGAACGCTCGATAATTTTTCCTTGACCGAAATCGTTAAAATGTTTTTGTTGTTTTTCGTGTCCAGGTAAAGCTCGATGTCGTCGAAAAGGTTTGTGCTTGTAAGGTCTATCAATGCTTTTTCAGCCTCCGAGTATTTGAAGAAGTCGCCACCCTTCATTTTGAAATCTCTTGTAATTATTTCCTTTTTGGTTTTTCTGAGACCCTCAATAACTACTTTTGAAATCATTCCCTCGGTCATGTTGAATTGCAAAGTTTGTGTTGAGTCGTCGTAAGTTATACTATTTATTTTAGCCAAGGAGTAGCCGGCATTCTTGTAGTGCTTTAGTATGTTTATTGCCGCGGATAAAATTCTTTTAGGATTATATGGTTTATTAAGAAGCGAATCGGTATAACTTTCAATCTTCGAATAAGGGAAAAGAGAAACGCCGTTGATGTAAACCGAGCGTATAACCGGGTTTTTGACCCCCACCAACCTTAGTACAGATTGTGTCAGTTCAGGATTAATCTCAATAGAAAGGTTTTGAAAGTCACCGGTATCATATAGTTTATTCAACTCAAACAGTAATTGATAGTTGCTGACGGAATCTAGACCCACATACTTGCTTAGAAATTTTTCTTCCGGGGTTGCGCCTTTTTCCAATGCGGGATTATGAATGAAGAATTCCTTCTCGTTTAATTTTTCCTCGAAGTCCTTTTTATATTTTCCCAGAATATTTTTTATTGATGAATCCGCCGAGATGTACCCTGTTTTGATTAAATCATCAAGGTCGCTAAAGTCTGTGTTTTTCCTGTCGTCAAGTTCCGGAGCTATAACTACATCTGCCATTTTTAATTGCTGGTCGTTTAATATTTTCATCGGGATACTTACGAGCTGGTCGGCAATTATCCACGGGTATTTCAGCTCGCCCCCCGTATAAAGTGGGCTTGATGTATTACATGCAATTACAATATCACCTCCAATATCTCTAAGCGGTTTTACGGGGATGTTTTCTACAAGCCCGCCGTCAACTAAAAGCATCGAGTCTTTCTCAACTGGTGGCAAAAGAAATGTAACGCTCGAACTTGCGCGCATTGCCTGGCTTAAAGAACCGCTGTCGAGCAGAACTTCTTTTCCCGTAACAAGATCGGTACTTACCGCTTTGAAATTATATAATAAATTGCTGAAAGAAGAGTCTGTGTGAAGCGGTGCGTTTAGCGAAAGTAATGTTAAAAAGTTTGCAACTCTTTGTCCGGAACTAAGAGATTTAGGTATAATAAGACTGAACCCGTCAAGGCGGAAAGTTAAAATTGCTTTGTCTTCGGTGACTTTCTGATCTATAAATAATTCGTTGCGGTCCGATTGCCGGGTCGAAAAAAATTCATTCCAGTCTGTGGAAGTTAAAATGGAATCTAAATCATCAAGGCTGTAACCTGAGGCAAGCAAACCACCGACGATACTTCCCATGCTTGTACCGGCTATGTCGTCGATCGGGATGTTGTTTTCTTTGAGTGCTTTTAAAATTCCGATTTGAGCAAGAGACCTCGATCCCCCGCCGCTTAAAGCGATCCCGATTTTAGGGCGACAGGCGGGAATCTTTTCAATCAAACCGAAAGGAAGTTTTTTCTCGCGGAGTTTCAAAGAAAGAATTTTACTCTGCGCGATATTGACGACAGAACAAAAGAGAACCAGAATTAATACTTTTTTGATAATCTTATACATCGCACAAGCTGAAATGTTGAGGCAAATTATTTTCTTTTGGAAGCGGACTTTTTTTGAGTTTGTGATTGTTTCTCAGCCGCTTCCATCATCCTAGACATAAAACCGGGTTTTTTCTTTTTAGGATCTTTAACCGGGACAAGCTCACCGTCTGTCTTGGAATGATTAACAAAGTATTGTTGAATAATTGAAAGCAAGTTGAACATTAAGTAGTATAAATTAAGTCCTGAGGGGAAGCCCATAAAAAGTGCGGTGAACATAATCGGCATAACATAAACCAACGCTTTTTGAGACGGATCTTTTGTGCTCATCTTTTGCTGGAAGAACATTGTCACGCCGAGAAGAAGAGCGGTTCCGGCAATCATGTCAACCCCCAGAATCGGAACCTTGAACGGTAATTTGTAAATAACGTCGGGCGAAGCTAAATCGTGAATCCATAAGATGAACGGTTTCTGGCGGATTTCAATAGTAACTTTAAACAAACT
>CAZRIQ010000187.1:0-5379 GCA_964600175.1 uncultured Melioribacter sp.
TCAATACTTTTGGGAGCCTGCCCGTTTAAAAGTTTTATCAGTTGAATAAGATCCCTTTTCAGAAGCTGAATTTTCGAAACGATGTCTTCTTCGTTTAGATAGACCCTGTTTGAAAAATGCGGGAACAGAAAATCAATTATACCGTTTAGATAATCAACAGCTTCCGTTTTCAACGATGCAGTACACGATTGTGTTTGTCTTTTCGCTAATAAGTCTTTTGCAAAATTAGTTAGAACATTCCTATTCATGGTTTCCATTTTCATTCCATAAAAAAATTGTTGAAAAAATTAATTAAGGACTGAAAATCCCGTTATGCGGGATTACAACAGATGCAGTTGTTACAACAGGTACAGTAAGGGAGAGAAGCTTTTCCGGGAAAGCTGTTCACAAATAATTTGGCTATGTTATGATCGGTTAGCATTATTTATAAAATTTTCAATCGTTGTTCCAAAGATGCTTTCTTTTTCGAAAAAATTCAATAGCATAATAGATAAAACAAAAGCGGCATTAAACGCCGCTTTTGCCGGTTGCTAAATAATAAACACTTTTATTATTCGACAACTTTGACCTCTTGAGCCTGCGGTCCTTTAGGTCCGTCACCAACGGTGAATTCAACCTTCTGACCTTTTTCAAGTGCTTTGTAGCCGTCTTGTTCAATAGAACTAAAATGGACGAATACATCGCCTCCTTGAGAACGCTCAATAAAACCGTAACCCTTGGAAGAATTAAACCACTTTACGGTTCCGCTTTCACGCTCTGCCATCTAAGAAACTCCTTAAAAATGTTACTGTTGCTTTGGAGCTTTACTACTAGTACAAAACAAAGTTGAACACTTACATTTCGTAAAAGTACCCGCTCATCGCGTTAAACATACAAAGAAAAATTTGCAAAACAAAAGCTATTAAAAATACTACTTCAACAACGCAAACAACTCTTGAGCCTGCCTTTGGTTATATTCAAAAGCAATTCTTTTGTAGTTAACCAAATCTACTATAGTGCCTATCATACAAATACCGCCCGTTAGTAAATAAAGGATTCCCATTCCAACCTGGTCTACCAAAAATCTTTGGATACCCGCAATGCCCAGGAAACCAACCAGTGTAACAAGAAGTATAGTCTGCGGGTCTCTCCTCCTTGTCCTGTAAATGTTCGCGAACTGCTGCATTTTCTGATCATCCATATCTTTAAGAAGATTCTGGATATAGATTTGTTCTTCGCCGATTATTTCCGGCAGCACATTTAGAACATTAGCCATAACTTTCCTCCGTGATTGATTGTAAGTTTAGTTTAGTTCTAATAAATAATTTTATTATTCTCGATGTAATTAAAACGAACGCAACAATTCCAAGCGGATGCGTCTTCAGAGAATCAACAATATCACCGCGGTATAGGAATGCGATCGATCTCCCCAGTCCGCAGCCGGGACAAAAACTAATTCCAAGGTTATGAAACGGGCAAAAAGTAAAATGCTGCGTATGATACGGGTTGATAAACAGAAGATACGCCAGGGCGATAAACCACAACACACCTTCCCATTCAATTAAGTTCAATATGTGGAAATACTTTTTCAGACGTCCCCGGCTAATCCCGTATATGCATAATAACGGAAATAAATTTTTGAATCAATCCTTTAGACGAAACAAACGCGGCGTAGTTAACTTTTAGTCTTAAGAAGCGGAATACCGGTTATCCTCTTAACCACGTTATTCTCATAAGATACAACATCCAGATTTTTAACAGCTCCAAATATCTCTAGATTTCTGCCGTTAATTGAATCGGCGATTTGCTTACATTTCTTCGGATCCTTACTGTTCGCAATACCGAGATGAGGAATGAACGGAATGTCAATTCTCAAATCATTTGCCAAAATATCGGTATAAAGTTTATCGTGGAGCTTTACAAAAATTCTGTATCCCTCTTCCGGAATAAGAAAAACATCGTAATAATCACTGAAAGAATCTTTAACTACCTGTGCACATCTTAGAACAAAATAGAACTCACCGGTACCTGCAACTTTTTCGTTAACATGATGAATAAAGTTCTTCTCTTCGATATTAGATACGGGGAATACTATTGTGAAGTGCGGCTCAACAACTTTGAAATATCTTTCGTCGTCCTTTTTTCTAACAGATTGGATCCACTCAAAATCTTTCCCGGAAATTTCCGGGAAAGCCAAAACCAGCAAAGACACTTTTATGTTTCCTTACATTACTTAAGTTAATCGTTGAATTGTCTGTTCAACAAAAAACCGTTGCCCGTAGGACTCCTTCGGAGAAACGGTTACGAGAACTATTTTACACCTTATTAACCCACGACTTTCCCAAAGGGATGGCTACGCCAAAGTCGTGGGTTAACGGTAAAAAAGAAAAGAACTATAACCGTTTTAACGGTTTACAATTCCGAGTAATCAACTTTAGTTACTTTAAATACCTTTCCTTTATTATCATGATGTGATGAGCCGCGTGACCGACTATAATATACGGTACCGATCTGACCGTCATCTCATTATTACTTGCTATCCCTCTACGAAACCACATCTCTTCATCGAAACTATTGAACATTGCAAGACTGTTTCTTCTTCCAATAATAAACTGATCAAGCAAATCGGAAAGAGATTGATCATTAAAATTTGCATTCGCCACATAATCGTCCTGTTCAAAGCCCGGCAGCGACTGCTTTTCATTTCTGCTGAAGCACAAAGCACGAACGGTGAAAATCCTTTCCGTATCTATGATATGACCTAGAATTTCTTTGATGTTCCACTTACCCTCAGCATATCGATAATTCTGTGTGGTTTCATCAACTCCTTTAAGAAGATTTTTTACTTCATCGATCTGATTCTCAAACAACCCGAAGATGTCCCCTTCTTGAATTTTATTTATATACGTTTCATAGTAGGAGGCGTATTCATTTTTATCCGGTTTGTTCATTTGAATTCCTTTCTTTAAGTATTATCCGATAGATCAATATTTTATTTGATGATTCCTCTTATGAAATATCCGTTTGCGTTTAGAAAGGATTTGCTGTTATTCAAAAACCGTTCGATTGTTTCGGCGCCTATAACCTTTGTAATTCCGTAACGAAAAACGTGTTCCTTCTCTACATAAACTTCGCCTTTGTAAGGAAGGCGAGAGTTGAAATCCATATTATGTTCCTTGACTAAAGGTCGGACGGAATATTCATACTCTGCCGGAACCGATTTTACAAGCCCGACCAATTCAAAATTCGGCACGCCGTCACGGATAGCAAGTACAATTCCACCGCTGTACCCACGGTTAAAAACCGTGTTAATTAAAAATGTATTCGGGTCCCTGCCGGGACTAACAATTCCTTCGGAAACCATTTTATAATTTAAGGGATAACCTAAAATGTAAACGAATGTTCCCCATTCGAGATCTTCCGACTTACCCAGCTTATATTTGAATACCGGGAAAGGTAGTGATATATCCGAACTAAACTTCTTCCCAAGAATTGCAAGGTCGTCTGTTTCGTCCATTTCAAGAATATCCAATTCACCGCCTTCGGGAAAATCGGGGATGTAATTCGATTGTCTCGTTTTTATAGAAACACTTTCCACATATTTTGTTTCCGAACCATCGGGTTTTAAAAAGTAGGAGTAAACAGTATCGGGGAAATCCACTATGTGCGCAACAGTCAATACGGCAACTTTTCTCGAATCGGAATAAATGATTGTGCCGGTGCCAGCGGCGGTATTGGTAAAAAGGATTTCTTCAACGGCTGTTTTTCTCAGGTCGAGGTTTGCAATTTCCGGACGTGTGTATTTCTTTGAGCTGTCACCCATCACATAGCTTTTATAAAAAGCGATACTATTAACAAGCTTAATTGTGTTTGAAATTTCTTCGAGCTGTTTTGAGGAACTGCGGTAAGGAAACCCGCTGTCGTACTTATTGTCGTTCAGCTCAGGATAAGTTTTATCAAAAACCGAGGGTGCCGAACACGATAGTAAAGTAGAAACCAACAAAATGCTAATTACAATTTGTAAAAATTTCGATCTCATCTTCCCCCTTCTATCTTAAATTATCGTCCCCTTCTTCATACCAAATTCAACTTTTCTGTTTTAGCAACCACAGAATCTAAAATAAATATAAGAATGAAAAAAGATAATTGTTAATATATAATTATAACCCGGGTAACTATTCTAACGAGCCGACCTCCTTTTCCACTTCTTCAAGGATTTCACATGATTTCACCACTTCTTTCATTTTTGTATGATCAGGATAAAGCGGTCTATCGACATCTAGGTGCTCAACGTGTTTTCGTATAATTTGTCTTGCTTTCTCAACACCTTTGCCGTGTGCAAAGTCGCGGAAGTCCAAAGCCTGTGCGGCAGCCATAAACTCGATTCCCAAAACTCCGTACGCGTTATCAATTATCTGGGCATTTTTTATAGCGGTATTCATTCCCATTGAAACGAAGTCTTCCTGGTCGGCAGCGGCGGGAATCGATTGAATTGAAGCGGGCATCGACAAAATTCTTTGCTCAACTATCAACGAATCGGCAGTGTATTGACTGAGCATTAAACCGGAAATCATTCCGGCTCCTTTAGTAAGAAACGCCGGTAGACCAACACTTAAGGCGGGATTCAATAACCTGTTCAATCTTCTCTCCGAAAGAACACTCACCATTGTTACCGATGCACCGACCATATCCATCGGCAGTGAAACAGGTGTGCCTTGAAAATTTGCACCGGTTAGAGTTTTCCTTGTCTCCGAAATGAAAATTGGGTTATCCCCTACACCGTTCAATTCTGTTTCAACCTGTTCTTTTGCCCATCTAACCGCATCATGTGCAGCGCCGGTAACTTGCGGAGAGGAACGCATCGAATATGCATCCTGAACTTTCATTTTCAATTTGCCTGTCTGCAGGTCGCTTCCTTCAACACATTTCATAATTGATCTTGCACTTCTTACCGCACCTTTGAATCCCCTTACTTCGTGCAGCATCGAGTTGTACGGTTTTAAATTTGCATACAATGCTTCAAGAGTCATCGAACATGCAATCTCGGATTGCTTCAACCAGCGATTAATATCATGAAGGTGAATTGCACTCATCGCAGTCAATA
Source organism: uncultured Melioribacter sp. (assembly GCA_964600175.1). Lineage (GTDB taxonomy): Bacteria > Bacteroidota > Ignavibacteria > Ignavibacteriales > Melioribacteraceae > Pyranulibacter. Next base: position 5,084 of record CAZRIQ010000187.1, read on the forward strand.
GATTCGAACCGTTAATGACCGCCAACCCGTCGCGGGCTTTTAATCCCGGAATTTGAATCCCGGCTTTTTTAAATGCGGTTTTACCGGGAAGTCTTTCACCTTTATAGTATGCTTCCCCTTCTCCCATCATTAATAAAGCAACTTGACTCATCGGTGCCAAATCACCCGACGCACCGACAGAACCCTTTTGACAAACAACAGGTGTAACGCCTTTATTCAACATCTCGACAAGCGTTAAAGTAATTTCCGGTCTGCAGCCGGACATACCGTGTGCATGAACATTTATTCTTCCGGCA
>CAZRIQ010000188.1:0-626 GCA_964600175.1 uncultured Melioribacter sp.
ATTTTTGAACGGGAGCGAAAATGAAAATCTTCTAACACAGCCGAGAAATCTAATCGTTGCGGGGAAAAACAGTCAGGTAAAAGTTATTATAAATTACCGGGGATTAAACGGCAAAGAGTATTTGGATAACATTATTACCGAAGTATTGGCCGATGAGTATTCGATTATCGACATGTACAAAATCCAAAGTGAAAGTGAAAATGCTTTTCATATTGAAAAAGTACAGGCGATGCAGAAAAGAAGTAGTGTGTTTAATCATTTCAATATCGTATTCGGCGGTTTGCTTGTTAGGAACGATATTAATTCTGTCCTGGATGACGAGGGGATTGAATGTCACTACTACGGTTTGTATCTCGCCAATAAAAAGCAGCACGTTGATAACCACACGTTTGTCGATCATGCAAAACCGAATTGTATGAGTAATGAACTTTACAAAGGAATTCTCGACGACGAATCGCGAGGTGTTTTTAACGGAAAGATTATAGTTAGAAAAGACGCACAAAAGACGAATGCATATCAATCGAATAAAGCCGTGCTTCTTTCGGGAAAAGCTTTGCTCGATACGAAACCACAGTTGGAAATTTTTGCCGACGATGTGAAATGCTCACACGGCGCTGCAATCGGAA
>CAZRIQ010000188.1:636-5367 GCA_964600175.1 uncultured Melioribacter sp.
AATCGGAAACCTCGATGAAATGGCTGAGTTTTATATCCGTTCGAGAGGTGTACCGGAAGATATTGCAAAGTCGATGCTGATAAGAGCGTTTGCAAACGATGTGATTGAGCAGGTAAAAATCGAACCGTTGAAAGAGCAGTTGAATCATATGATATTTGATCATTTGCACAGAACTGAAATTATAAATAAATAATCCCGGAAGTGATTAAGATGCTTAATGTCGAAAGTCAAACTGCAGTGAAAAGAAAGTTTAATGTTGAGGAAGTAAGGAATGATTTCCCGATACTGAAACGTATGGTTAACGATAAACCGCTGGTTTATCTTGACAATGCAGCCACATCGCAAAAACCACAAGTTGTTATTGATAGCTTGAATCATTACTACAATTTTGAGAATGCGAATATTCATAGGGGATTGTATTTCCTAAGTGAACTTGCAACCGAGTCTTTTGAGAACGCAAGATTGAAAGTGAAAGAGTTTATCAATGCAATCAGTTCTTCGGAAATTATTTTTGTCCGCGGTGCAACGGAGGCAATTAATCTTGTGGCAAACTCGTTTTACATGGGTAAGTATCTTAAAGACGGAGATGAAATTATCATTTCCAACATGGAACATCATTCCAATATTGTACCCTGGCAGCTTCTCCAAAGTAGGATCGATCTAAAATTAAAAGTTATCCCGATAAACGAGTCGGGCGAACTGGAGATGAACGAATATGAAAAACTTTTTTCATCGAAGACAAAGTTGGTTTCGGTAGTCCATATTTCGAATTCACTTGGAACTATTAATCCAGTGAAAGAGATAATCGACATCGCACATAAAAATAAAGTGCCCGTACTTTTGGATGGCGCGCAGGCTGCACCTCACATGAAAATTGATGTCCAGGAATTGGATTGCGACTTTTATGTTTTCTCCGGTCATAAAGTTTTTGGTCCGACCGGCATTGGTGTTCTTTACGGCAAGACGGAATTTTTAGAAATGATGCCGCCGTACCAAGGCGGGGGCGATATGATAAGAACCGTCTCGTTTGAAAAGACAACCTTCGACGATCTTCCGCATAAATTCGAAGCGGGAACTCCAAACATTGCCGGCGGAATCGGTTTTGCCGCCGCTATAGATTATTTGAATCAATTCGATAGGAATGAACTTACAAAGCATGAGGAGTCGCTTCTCCATTATGCAACTGAAAAACTTTTAGAAATTGACGGACTTAGAATTATAGGAACGGCAAAACAAAAAGCTTCTGTTATTTCTTTTGTGATAGAAGGAATTCATCCTTACGATATCGGGACCATAATCGACACGGATGGAATTGCAATTAGAACGGGGCATCATTGCACTCAGCCGGTTATGACAAGGTTTAATTTGCCCGCTACTGCGCGTGCATCTTTTTCATTTTATAATACGAAAAAGGAAGTTGACAAACTCGTAAGAGGTTTATTAAAAGTAAAAAAGATGTTTGCATAGTTGAGTTTCCCTTTGCGAAAGGGGAAAATCAAGAGGAGGGTTGGAAACCAAAATGGTTGATAAAGGAAGACTCGAACAAAATATTATCTCGGTTCTCAAAACTTGTTTCGATCCTGAAATTCCGGTTGACATATGGGAACTCGGGTTGGTCTACGATATTAAAGTCGACGATGACGGAAACACATATTTAAAAATGACTTTGACCTCTCCTGCTTGTCCTGTTGCCGGAAGTTTACCCGGCGAGGTAAAAGAAAAAGTTAAAAATATCCCGGATGTCAAAGACGTTTACGTCGATCTCGTTTGGGAACCGCCGTGGGATAAAGATATGATGAGTGAAGAAGCTAAACTGGAACTTGGATTTTTGTAATTCTGCGCGAAGCGAAGAATCTCATAATAGTGAATGGAGATACTTCGTCGTTTGTTTGCTACCGGGCTCCTTAGTATTAAAGAAGAAAGGAAACACAATGTACGAGATAAATTTAAAACCGCCGATTTACGATCCCGAGGCTGTTCAGCCGATGCGGGATGAGTTGATTTATGTCGGCTTTGAAGAACTACCAACAACTCAGAATGTAGATGATTTGCTCTCTCAAAAAGACGATAAAACAACTCTTGTAATGATTAATTCTGTTTGCGGATGTGCCGCCGGAAGCGCACGACCCGGTGTGACTTTATCGCTGCAGCACAATGTTATCCCGGATAGGCTTGTTACAGTTTTTGCCGGACAGGATAGAGACGCAGTTGATTATTTCCGTGAGAAATATTTGAGCGAGTATCCGCCGTCTTCGCCTTCGCTGGCATTGATTAAAAACGGTGAAGTAGTTTATATGATGCCGCGTCATAAATTTGAAGGAAGATACCCGGAAGAAATTGCCGAGGATTTGAAAAGTGTATATGATCAGAACTGCAAGAGACAGGGTCCGTCAATTCCCGGAGAGAAATATGCTAAGCTTGTTCACGCTATAGCTTGCGGTTCAAAAATACCGTTAAACGAAAATTGAACCCCACCCTGCCCCTCCCCTTTATAAAAGGGGAGGGCGGATGTGAGTTTTGGGAAAAGTTGATATGACTGAACATTTTAACAAAAAAGAGATGCAAAAACGGCGGCGTCAACTTCGTTCTAATATGACTTACTGTGAGAAATTAGTTTGGATCTACTTGCGTAAAAAACAAATGAAGGTAAGATTTCTTAGACAATATTCAATTGACAATTATGTGGTTGATTTTTATACACCTAAACTTAAGTTGGCAATTGAAATCGATGGAGGAATTCACGAAGCGGCTGATCAAAAAGAGTATGATAAAGAACGACAAGATCATATCGAAAATTACGGAGTTACTTTTGTAAGAATTACAAATGAAGAATTGTTGGGTAATCCTAATAAAGCGTTTAATAAAATAGAAGATGAAATAAAAAGACTACTAAAATTTACTAACTAAGAAGAATTTCTCATCGAACCTCCCCTTTGTTAAAGGGGAGGATGAAGGAGGGATTCGGAAGAACAATGAAATTCAGTGCACAGGAAGAATACGGCTTAAGATGTATTTTGAGAATTGCCAAATTCCATAAAGTCGGCAAGCCTCTTACAATACCTGAGATAAGCCGTGCGGAAAGAATATCAGAACACAATACGGGGAAAATTTTGCGTGTTCTGCGACTTGGCGGATTTTTAGAAGCTGAACGCGGACACATGGGAGGCTACACACTTTCACGACCGCCGGATGAAATTAACGTTAGTGAAGTAATGCAGGTGCTGGGCGGCAGACTCTACGACGATTCTTTTTGCCTAACCCATTCCGGCGCTGCAGATATTTGTACTAATTCCATTGATTGTTCCGTACGCTCATTGTGGAAAATAATTCAGGATGCAGTTGACGGCGTTGTACAGAATCTTACTCTCAAAGACCTTTTGGGTACGGAAAATAATTTATTCGAAGTGTTCAATACTCTCGCTGCGGATGTTGAAGTATCTGCCGATTCGGATAAACATTAAGAAGTTATTGATACGGCTGCATTTCTTTTTTCATTAATTTATCTTTCTAAAAGATTTTGTTGTTAAGCACACATTTAAGCAGCGGAAGATTTTTTCTTTGTATACTAAAAACTAATTCTATATTTTCGAACAGTTTTTAACGGGTTTGATATGATTCAAAAAAGAAATTTGAAAATCGTCGTTGGTTTCTTATTCTTAACAGGTTTTCTTTACGGATGCTGTTCCTGCGGAAGCGATATTGGGGAAAACAACGTTGTTAAAGGTTACATAGCCGTGGTAGGCAATGAACCTTTTACTCGTCTTGCAGTAATGGTAGATAAAAATAAAGTCTACTTGCTCGAATGCGACAAAGAGTTGAAAGATGAACTTATGAAAAACCAGGGCAACTATTATGCAATTCAATTTAAAGACAGCAAGTACGAACACGAAATGCCTGTTTTAATTGTAGAGAAAGCAACTCCACTTAAAAGCAAACAATAATTAGCGAGATCGGATCAATGAAATTAAATATTAAAACTATCGTAATAATTTTTGCAGTATTTAATATTGCACTTCTGGCACAAAAAAAAGAAAGCGTCAGCATTTATAAAGAAACAACGTCTTCTCAACATAAAGCTTATCCGATAGATGCAAGACCATTACTGGAAAAATATTATAAGTATAACGGGATCGATCCCACAAAATTCAGCAAACCCGTATCTAACTTGCAAAAAGCAAGTTCGTGGAATTTTCAAGTAGGTACCGAAAAAGATTTCTATGTTGCAAATTTAGCATCTGGTCCGACTTACAAAACATCTTTTACTTGCAGAGCCGTTGGGAGTCATTGCTATATTTTCGTGGAAGACACTTCGTGGAATAAGTATGTTAACCAAAATGCTGTTGATAGTGTCCGGATTGCGTTTGATTCAAAGACTCCAGCAGACCCAAATAAAGGAATTTACCAAACTGATGTAGACACTTTTGGAGATCCGCCTAACGTAGACGGTGATTCTTTAATAATTATCCTTATTTTTAATATCAGGGATGGTTATGACGGGGGTGACGGTGGTTTTGTTGCCGGATATTTTACAGGAGCCAACGAGGTGGGCTCTGTTGGTAATACGCCCGCCGAAATCTACCACCTTGATTGCTACCCGCTGGATTTAACGGATGAATACTATTTGCAGATTGGTATGAGAACAACGGCTCATGAGTTCCAGCATATGATCCATTATAACTATATAAGTGGTGATATGGCTTTCTTTGATGAAGCGTGGTCTGAAGCTGCTGC
>CAZRIQ010000189.1:0-5366 GCA_964600175.1 uncultured Melioribacter sp.
CCGTGTGTTCAACTTTTTCTGATATTTGCTCACTTACAAGACCAAATCTTCTTTCTCTTTTTTGAAAATCTTTTACTGCTTCCAACAAATGTTTGCATCTAAAGTCGGGCCATAAAACATTCGAAACAAAAATCTCCGAGTATGCAATTTGCCATAAAAGAAAATTACTAATGCGTGATTCTCCGCCGCTCCTGATTAGTAAATCCGGGTCCGGCATTCCCGAAGTGGTTAAAGAATTTGAAATAAGTTCTTCTGTAATATCTTTGGATTTTAATTCCCCGTGTTCGACCCGGCTCGTTATATGCTTAACCGCTTCAGTAAGTTCCCATCGTCCGCTGTAGCTTAAAGCTAAGTTCAATATCATCTGTGTATTGTTCGCTGTTTTCTCTAAAGCGGAGTCCAGCTCTTTTTGAACAACAGCCGGCAATGAGTTTCGATCGCCGATTGTAGTCAACTTAATATTATTAGAATGCAGTTCATCGGTTTCGTTTTGAAGACTCTTAACCATCAATCGCATCAATGTAGAAACTTCGTCATTAGGCCTTCTCCAATTCTCGGTAGAAAAAGTGTACAGCGTTAAAATTTTTACATTGAGACCGATACAAGTTTCGATAGCTTCTCTAACGGAATCAACACCCCTTTGATGACCGGCGACTCTCGGGAGACTTCTCTTCTTTGCCCATCTTCCGTTCCCGTCCATAATAATTGCTATATGAGCGGGAATGTTCCCTTGTTGTTTGACTTCTAAGATTAATTTTTCGTCAGACTTCGATAACCGACGAGCCAATTTACTTCCTTAAATTGAAATTTAGAATTGAAAAAATAGTCTCCACTGCTATAAATGTCAAGAAAACGTACGATATATAAACAGTCAGAAACTTTTGTATGAAAAATGCCGCGATAACCGGTCTCTATTTATTGATTGTTACGATCTTGATGCGATTCCGTAAATCTTGATCAAGGAAAGAGACGATTATCTTAGCCTTATCTGCTGAGTCGGTAGGTACTCCTAAAAATAGGGTGACTTTGTTCCTGGAAAATTTGGGGTGCTGCGCTGCCAGAAAATTTAACTTTGTTACCAGGTTCGGATCGTTAAGCTCTTCTGCGGAAAGAGTAAGCCCGATTGCAATCTTCTTTTTGTACTTTGCAACAGCATCTACGTCGTAACCTCCTATCGGTTTGGGTTCGGGAAGATACCTGCCGTATTTCCGGCTCAATGTCAGGTAACCGTATTTCCAAAGGTGGTCTATTAAATTATCTACTCTTTCGCTTTTTGAAGACATCTTAAAACCTTTCTTAATTGAAAACTGCTATTATCGGAATAATCGGAGAAAACTTGTTTGAGCTTAGTATCCTTATGTTAAACATCCTATTGTATTCGAACATTTTTATTTCGCTCGAGTTATCCAATTTTCCAAATAGAACTTTCTTACCATTTTTATTCCTTGAGACGTAATAAGGTTCCAAAATTATTTGATTCATTCCATACAAAAATTGAACCCTATTCCTATTAAATATTGCAGTTGAGAATAATAAAGTTTTCATAAAACCTCCATTAGTTATAGGTTCTAAAGACGCCGACTACTTTCCCGACCAGGCTAAAATCTTCGGGATTGTTTACTTCAATGTCATTATAAGCTTCGTTTTCGGGACGCAGAAGAATTTTGTTTTCCGACTTTATAAACCTTTTCATTGTGGCTTCATCGCCAAGCAAAGCAACAACAATATCGCCGTTTACGGCTTCTTTTTGCGGGGATACAATAACCATATCGCCCTCAAGAATGCCGGCGTTGATCATACTATCGCCTTGCACTTTCAAGCCGAAACAGTCGGATTTGCTTCTTATCATGTTGGAATCGACGAGGAAATTCCCCTCAATATTTTCTTGTGCAAGAATCGGTTGACCGGCAGCGACCCTGCCGACGATAGGAAGCTGCACAAAATTTTCCGGGATAGAAGAGTATTTGTCGTTGAGTGAAACTATCGAGAGAGTTCTGCTTTGATTGCTTTCACTCGAAAGAAAACCTTTTTTAATCAAAGCGTCAATGTGGCGTTTTACGCCGAAAGTACTGGTAATATTGAACTTTTTGCCTATTTCGCGATAGGTTGGGGGATAGCCGTTGAACTCAACATGTTCTTGAATGAAATCAAGTATTTCTTGTTGACGTGCTGTTAGTTCTTGTTTCATTTATAGTGTCCTTTTGTTCACTACGAATATAGTGTACGGATGAGCACTTGTCAAGTATTTTTTTAAAGAATTTATTACGCTGTTCAAGTAAACCTTGTTTATTCCTATTTCAATTTTGTTTGGAATATTTTTGTTAGCGATGTATCTATCCGTCATATTCGTTAAGACATGCTAAAGTTTTATATAAAGTAATACTCCGAGATATTAAAATATTCATTGTATATTCCTACTAAATAGTTAAATTCACGTCTAATGTTTGTATTTGTAAGAAGATCACTTACAATTATTTATATAAATGAAGCCGTCTTTCAGTTTTTTATTGGCTCTGATTTTCTTCTTACTCGGTGTATTAATTGTAACTTTATTAAATACATTCTTTGAGTTTAGACCTGTCTTAGATCTCCTCTATTTTTTTGAAAAAGAACATCCAGCCATAATCGTTTCGTTGATTATTCTAATGTGTACCGTTTTATTCCTCGTATTTATGTATAGGATTAGAAACAAAAGATTTCAGAAAGAGCGGTATGAAATGTTTCGCATTACAATTCATACCGTGCAGGACATTTTACAAAAATCATCTGCGCGGATTCAGAATGTTATTCTTGATATGGAGGAACTGGATATGGATCCTTGTATCGTACAAGAGACAAAAGAAAGTTTGGAGGAAAATATAAAGTTGATGAAGATATTATCTTCTTTGGAACCTAATGAAGTATTTAAGAATTATGATAAAAATCAATTTGCTCTAATTTTGAAACACGAAAAAACTATGATTGGTTAAGTAACCGATTTACTAGCTTGCAGATATACTCTCAGTTCTTACTCATCTGTAGTGTCCTTTATTTTTTACTCCATAAATTAAAAAACAAGTTTAATGATTCAATCGCTTGCTGAGGTGTTATATCATCGTCCCCGCCATAAAGCATTACCTTAAATTTTCTATTTCGATTTAATGATTTAATCTCATCAATAAGTAATTGAAAATCATCTTCGTTTAATGTGATGTGAATCCAGATATGATCAAATCTATTTCTAAACTTAGCATCAAGATATTTCCAAGCCCAGATTTGATCGGTTCCCGGAATATTAATCCTATTACCAAAAATTTTTAGATAATTCCGGTAATTGGAATAAGTCACATGAAAACTGTTGTTAGAGTATTCGTCTAACAAATCAACATCGGGTTCATCAACTAAAAGACTATCTCCAAAAGTTAAGATTTGTTCGGGAGCTTGAACATCATACCAAAGTTCAGTTGCTTTTGGTTCGCCCAAATAATAGGTATTAAGTTCAGTGTGTTTATTAATAAAATCTCGCCAGTGACCCGTACAATTATTTAAGATAGAATTAGGAAATTTATCTTTGTATGCAGAATAAAATTTCTCGGCATTACTCTCGTTTGAAATCAATAAACCGTTTATATACTCATTATTCATAAGATAATTGCAGAATGAAGTATTGAGAAATTGAGACTCGTTACCCCAATAAACCACTGTCGAATCAAATTCTGTATTGTTACCGATTTCGTGGTTTATTTCATTTTGCACATAATGACTTGCTGTGCAGGATACGAAAAACAAAATCGAAAAAAGAAAAATAATCCTCTTCATTTGTCTTCCACCTCTATCAGGATTATAATGAATCCAATAGGAATAAAAGGGAGTGTGTAAAATATAATGTTAATATTTTAAAATGAAAAAGCCGCATCAATCTGAATGCGGCTCTTAAATTTTAGGTAAGTTCAAGTCAATTATTCAACGTAAGTTATCCAGTTATAGCGGTCTTTGATTTTTCCGTACTGGATTCCGGTTAACTCTTCGTACAACTTCGTGCCCAATTTGCCGGCTTCGGTATCGCTGAATTTAATAATCGTGTCATTATATTTTAACTTGCTTACGGATGAAATAACCGCAGCAGTACCTGTTCCAAAGACTTCCAATAAAGTTCCTTTTTTGTGTGCGTCGATTACCTCATCAATTGAAATTGCTCTTTCTGTTACGTTGTAATTCCAGTCTTTTAATAACTGGATAACCGACATTCTTGTTACACCTGCAAGAATTGAACCGCTTAACATCGGTGTTGCAACTTCATCCTTAAAACGGATAAAGATATTCATCGCACCGACTTCTTCTATATATTTTTGTTCAATTGCATCCAGCCATAATACCTGTGTGTAGCCTTCATCGTGTGCTCTTACCTGTGCAACCAAACCTGCCGCATAATTTCCCGCCGCTTTCGCTTCTCCTGTTCCTTTACGAACTGCTCTAACGTATCTATCGGTTACCATAATCGGTACCGGTTTGAATCCTTCGGGATAATAAGGACCGACCGGGCTTAGCATAATTATAAACTTATAATTTTCCGCCGGACGAACTCCGAAACATGGTTCGGTTGCAATCATAAACGGACGGATGTAAAGCGAGTAGCCGGGTTTTGTCGGAATCCATTCTTTATCAATTCTCACAAGTTCCGTTATTGCTTCAAGTGCAAGATCGGGATCGATCTCCGGCATGCTTAATCTTGCAGCTGACCTGTTCAACCGTTCAACATTTTTCTCCGGTCGGAAAAGTGCAATGTGACCATCTTCCTGTTTGTAAGCTTTTAATCCTTCAAATAGTGCCTGACCGTAATGAAAAACCATTGCTGCCGGATGAATACTTAACTGATGTAGTTTTTTAATCGTTGGGTTATGCCATCCGCCCAAAGCAGAATCGTAATCCATTTCAAACATATGGTCGGTAAAGGTTCTTCCGAACAATAATTTTTCGGGAAGAACAACCTTCGATTCTTTTTCAATTGTTTCAATGTTAATGTCGCTCATAACGCCACCTTGTTGGTTTGTAACTAAGATGTGAAAAATATCTTACTTAAAATACGATTGGTAAAAATAAAATGCCCGATAGCGAGTTGGTATTTCGCTTTGCGGGATCAAACATCTTTATTATGGTAATTTGCTTATTCATGCCGTTATACGCCGATGTCTAAAAATTTTTTAGTGCATTTTCGGTTCCCAATATAAAAATTTGGGGAAAATAGGCAATAGCAGCAGATATGTTTTTTAGATTGCCCTTCCCATTCTCATCCTGATTTATCGGGATGAAAAGTCTATGATAATTCGTAAGAAGGATTAAAATATTTGTAGGCCATCATAAGGCTGGCCGGACCGCAGGTGAAATCG
>CAZRIQ010000190.1:0-5365 GCA_964600175.1 uncultured Melioribacter sp.
AACTAAAAGATTTGTCAAGATGTAACAACCAATTCTCATCGGGAACGCAATCCGGATCTAAGAATACTAATATATCCCCACTTGCTTTCTCCGCACCAATATTTCTCGCCGCTTGTGAAGAAAGTTTCTCGGTCGAACGAATCAGTTGATAATCCGAATATTCATTTACAATTTTTTGAGAAGTATCGTCAGGTGAACTATCCACAAAAATTACTTCGAACTCTTTATGCGTTTGCTTCTTTAATCCTTCTATACACTTCAGTATAGTTGAGTGAGCATTGTATACCGGAGAAATTATTGAAAATTTCATTTCCTAAATCGCACAACTAATTTGTAAAAATACTTAGCAAGCTTAACAAATTATATTTTCCTATGACTTAATCCGCTTTCAATTTGAAATTAATTTTCAGACCGCGAAGAATTCTATTAACCGCTATTATCGTGAAAGCTGTCCCAACCAGGCTGGAAACAAAGTTAGCGAGGGCGATACCGTTCGCTCCGTAAACCACCAAGAAAAAAGAAACAACAATAAATACTATCATAGACAACAGAGAAGAATAAAATCCGTATTGAGGAACAAAGAAATACGTAGTCAGCGCTCCCAAATATGTAAATATAATTCCAATCAACGCCGGTAGAGAAAGTAAAACAAAAACAGGTACAGCGCCCATCTTTGATGGTCCGTATATAATTTCTACAATGAATGGTGAAAGAAATAAACTTGCGAATCCAATAATTCCAACGGGGATAAGTAGCCTGAGCGTCCTTTTAATATACGGTTTAATTTCTTCATGAGACTTCAAATGTGCACCTATTGGTATAAAGTATCCGCCGATAGCCCCGCTTATTACACCGTAAATCCAACTTAAAGATAACCCGAAACATAAGCAGCCAAAAATAAAGAACCCGAATATGTTTTGAGTGTACCCAACAATCCGGAAAAAGTCCCCCAACTTGCATACCTAATTAATTTGTTGAAATTAGTAACAAGAACTTTACCTTTGTTCGCAACCGTTTTATAATATTTTGGGAATGTAATAACACCGCCTAAAGCAAACGGTATTATAAATGCCCAGAAGAATAATAAGGGCGAATGACCGAAGAAAATCCAGCAAAGAATAATTAATATCAGACGCGAAATTGATACGAGTATACCGAGCAAAGTTAAATTAAATAGTTCCAACCTTACGACATATGTATTGGAAAAATAACCTGACACTGTTGCGCTGAATGCCGCAAACATTATTGCAATGAGATAATGCGAATCCAGGTTAACGGAAAATACTTTTTGATTGATCAGATCGAAGGATATATATGTAAGAAATAATACTACAGACAGAATTATAAGTTGCAAAAGCAATCCGCTTTTTAAAATCGTTGCGGATTCTTCATAGTCTTTCTTTTTATAATATTCTGCAGCATATCTAAAAACACTACCGGAAATTCCAAAGCTGCATATTGCGCTTACAATGGAATAATATGAAAATGCAATCATAAAGGTTCCGAAATCCGAAACCGATAAAGCTCTTCCTAGAATGATGAAACTGACAAACCCGAAAGCAGAGCTAAATGCATTCCCACCGACAAAAGAGAATAAGCCGAGAATGGTACCGAATTTACCTGTGCCTGCAGTTTTTGAAGATTCGGAATTCTCTCTTCTTAAATCTTTAATCCCTTCCCACTTTGCGCCGTAAAATCCTACAAACGCAAATACCTGCGATAAAAGGAACAAAAACTTCTCGAAGAACCTAATGATAAATTTTTTACTTTTCCCTATCATGCGAAAAAGTTCGTAGAAATCTCTTTTAGATGTTTTCAAATTAACAGATAATTTTTGCTCATCCACCACATTGAACAATAAGTGTGAGCCTCTTCCAAATCTATAAAACTGAAATAGAAACGATATGAAGGAAAAAGAGTGATAATGATTGATAAACAATCCCGGTTCATAAACTACTTTTTCTCCAGCATTTATGAGGCGGATAGCAAATTCTCTATCTTCACCACCTATACTGAAACGCTCATCAAAACCGGAATATTTTTCGAAAGTACTTTTCCAACATGCCATATTGTTTGTCATCAAATAACTGGCTTTACCTGTTACGGAATTTCTTTTATTCTGGAAGTATGCATTTATCTGCTGATAAACACGAGATGTTATTTTTTCATCAACTAAATTTTTATTAGCTCCGCCAATCAAAGCTGCGCTGTTCTTTACAAGAGAATTTTCAATTGATGTTAACCAATCGGAGGGTACGGTACAGTCATCGTCAACAAAGACTAATATTTCGCCGGAAGCAACTTTTGCACCGCTATTACGCGCTGTCGTAGGTCCCGCATTTTCCTGATGAACAACTTTAATATTAGATTCATGCTCAAGTCCATCCAGGTAGGAATTTGTTTCGTCGGTACTCCCATCATTAACAATTATAATCTCGTACTCCTCACTACTTTGTCCCAAATTAGAAATACTGTCTACCAGTTTTTTTAATAGGCTTACTCTATTATATGTTGGTATAATGATGGAAAATTTAGGCATAATTTCCCACACTAACTTTATTAATTATACTCAGCACTTGTGGGACTACTTTATTCGAGTAAAAATTCTCGGATGATTTTTTAGCACTTTCACCAAGTAAATTCAATTCACGTTTGTTTTTAGAATAATAGTTTATTCTTTCAGCCAATTTATCTAAATCAAGGAAGGGTATAACTTCCCCCATTTTATTCTTTTCAATATATTCGGGAGCACCACCGCTTTTTTCAAAACAAAGTACCGGTTTACCAAAATATGCACTCTCCAAACACGCCAGTGAAAAAGCTTCTCGTCTCGATAACAAAACAAAAATATCAAAGTACAAGTAATAGATAAAAGGATTTTGCACATTCGGTATAATATGAACATTATTAGAAACTCCCAATTGTTCGGTTTCAAAAATCATTTGCCTTGCAAATAGCGAACTTGTATCGGCACCAACCCATACAAAATGAATTCGATCGTCAATTTCGCAAGTTTTCTTTGCAAGACGAGGGAGCAGATCAAAACCCTTTTGCCAATGCGCTGTAGCTACAAGCCCTACGACAAAACTATTGCCATCCAAATTTATTGGTGATTGACTTTCTTTCGGAACAACCATTTCATTCGGCTCAATAAATTCACTTACGACGGAAATCTTGTCGTCAGGAATATTATAGTCCTCAATTAGATCACTTCTTACAGCGTTAGAACATGCGATAAATTGAGTTACATTTTTATTGAATCTATTAAATGAATTAGAGCCATAGTATTCTCTTATCGTAAATCCGAGTTCGTGAATGTGAAGAATAATTTTAGGATACTTTTGAAGTATAAGTTCGTTAATAACATCGATTCCGGGAACGCTGTTGATATAAATGATATCGAAGCTTTTTGTTTTCATTAAAAAGCTTCTTACTTTCTTAAAGTAATAAGAATTAAAAACCTGGGTTATAATTTTGGCAAAAATATTCGTTCGATCTGTTCTATTCCAAACATAAGTTTTAGCTAAACGAGAATATTTATCTTTCAGCACTCCGTCGTATTTAACTATGATCTTGAAAGAAAAATCAGTATTAGCCGAAATCCATTTAATAAGGTTCAAAAAAAATATCGGCGCGCCGGTTCTTGAAGTATCATGACTAACAAATAAGATTTTCATAATCCCAATAAATACTGATATATATAGTTTTGATTAGAACTTCTTCAAATTGACAATTTATTAAGAATCTAAAAGCTGTTATTGCTATATTATCCACATAATTCTCATCAGATATGATTGAAACACACTTGAAAAATTAATTGTATTGCTTTACAACTGAACAAAAGAATGTGAAAAGATCGGGTTGTATCTTCGTATTTCGAAAACGAATTTAATTATTTTTTTGTACTAATCACAAAATTATTATAATGTTACAAATATAAAACAGCCGCTGCCTACAAGATGTTTTCTATCTATAAAAAGATACAGATATTTCTTTTGATGTATAGGCTACTAAATATAATTCCTTAATGTAAGTTTTATCATACTAATTAATTTAACCTTGTGAAAAAAATATGAAAATGGCAATTGTAATACCCACTATAAATAGGAAGGATTTTCTATTCGAACTCTTGAATTCTCTAGAACAACAAATCCATTCTTTTGAAAAACTATTGATAATTGATAACGGTAAACAGTCTATCGATATTTCAAACCTAAAGCTCAAAACAAAGACAAAAATACTTGAACCTGAGACTAATTTAGGTGTTGCTAAAAGTTGGAATTGCGGGATAAGAGAATTTAAAGACTATGATTATATACTTTTTCTAAATGACGATATCGTGCTAGGAAATGACCAGTTAGAAGAAATAAAAAGTAAACTTGATTCACAATGGGTAACATTAACGGAATCGGATTTTAGTGTATTTGCGCTGTCAAAGAATTGCTGGGAATATTTTTTAGATAAAGACAAATATGTTTTCGATGAGAATTTTTATCCTGCTTATTACGAAGATGTAGACTTTTATTATAGGCTGAACCTGTTGGAAAATAATTTAATAGGCAAGGAAAAAGTATTCAATCCCCTTGTTTATAGAAAATCTATGTCAAGAGAGAAAGACAAACGATTAGTTCGTAAATTTCAAAAAAACAGACTTTACTATAAAATGAAATGGGGCGGTCTGCAGGGTAAGGAAAAATTTGAGATCCCGTTTAATGGAAATACAATTAGAAAATTTTTTGTAAAATTTTGGCCTATTTACAGGTTTTACCAAAACCGAATTTGGGATATTAAAAAGAATAGCTACACAGAATAAATCTTATTAATAAATACCCAGAATTAATTATAAATGAGTAATGCCATATCAAATAAATTTCTTCTTGTAAAAGGTACAGCCGGTTTGGGCAACCGTATTCTATGTTTTTTAACTGCGGTACTTTATGCAAAAATAACCGGCAGACAGCTTGCTGTTGACTGGCAGGATGAAGTTTATACAAACGATGGAACTAATGCATTCCATTTGTTTTTTGATTCCGATTTGGTTTTACCACTGAATAAATTAGGTGCTTCTAATTCCATTACGCCTGAAATTTGGAATGGTAACTTAGATTCTACAATATCACATATGATCCATACTTATTGCAATTCCGCATTCACTCATCCAACTACATTTAAAAAACTTTCTATTAACCTTTCAAAGGTAGATTACGAAGAAGATATTTTAGTTTTTTGGTCATACTTCAACCAAGTTAATAAGCTTAAAAAACATTTTACGGGCGAACTGAGCAATCTGCGTAAATTAAACGTTCACACCATTCTAAAGAAAGTAATAAATCATCCCTGTTTCATCCCCCTAATTTTATTATTT